>JAFQVZ010000371.1 GCA_017407765.1 Clostridia bacterium
GAGAAGGTTAAGGCTCACCTCGACAAGCTCGGCCTCGAATATAAGGATAAGGTTGCTGTAACAGGTATCCTCACACCCTTCAAGGGCCGTGACCACAAGGCTCACCTCGCTATCATGGGCGAGCTGGACGCCGTTCTGGTTGCTGACCATCCTCAGGCTGACCCCGTAACAGGCGCAGCTCATGCCTGCGGCCACTTCGCACAGGCTGCAGCAGTCGTCGGCGTTGCATACGCTCTGAAGGAATCGGGCGTTATGGAAGAGCTGGACGGCGACATCACACTCATGCACGTTCCCGCTGAGGAGTTCGTAGAACTCGAGTGGAGAAAGAAGGACCTGATCGATACACAGGGCGCAGTTAAGCTGCTCGGCGGCAAGCAGGAGTTCATCCGTCTCGGCGTTTTCGATGATGTTGACATGATGGTCATGCAGCACTCGAGAGCTACAGAGGACGACGAGAATCCCGCTGCTATCAAGGCTGATGCAGGCGGAACAGGCCTCGGCTTCCACGGCAGAATGGTCCAGTACCTCGGCAAGGCTTCCCACGCTGCAGCTCCCCATATGGGCGTTAACGCTCTGAAGGCTGCTCAGATCGGTCTGTTTGGTATCGACGCACAGCGCGAGACATTCCAGGATAAGGACGGCATCCGTGTCCATCCCATCATCACAAAGGGCGGCGACCTGGTTAACGTAGTTCCCGCTGATGTCCGCATCGAGACATACGTCCGCGGCCTGTCGGCTGATGCTGTTATGTCGGCTTCCGAGAAGGTAGACCGTGCATTCATGGCCGGCGCATACGCAATGGGCCCCGAGTGCAAGTGCATCATCACAAAGCTCCCCGGCTACATCATTCCCTGGGAGAGCGAAGAGCTGAAGGATGTCGTATATGATAACCTGAAGTATGTTTGGGGCGAAGAGAACGTCACACGCAACGGCGGCGGCGGTTCGACCGACGCATCCGACGTATCGGTTATCATCCCCACAGTCCACTTCAACAACGGCGGTGCTAAGGGTATCGGCCACGGCAATAACTACTGCGTAGGCAACCCCGAGTACATTTATCTGAATGCTGCAAAGGGTCTGGTATGCACAGCTATCGACCTGCTGGCAAACGGCGCTGAGAAGGCTCTGCATGTTAAGGAGACATTCAAGCCCTTCATGACAAAGGAGCAGTACCTGACAGAGTGGTGCGGCCTCGAAAAGGGCAAGGATTTCTAATATAGATCCGAATATACCAAAAGCCTCCCTTCGGGGAGGCTTTTTTGTTTTTACGTATCTAAGGCTCCTTTGGGAAAGGAGCTGTCGGCCTTGTGCCGACTGAGGTTTGGCATAGAGCATTTACGGGAAATGTACGACCCCTCCATTCTTGTTGACTTTACAACCATCAAGTATGGAGGGATATGGTGGTTTTCAGCAAACACACCGTACCAAACACCCGTCAGGCTACGCCTGCCACCCTCTTTCCCAAAGAGGGCTAAGCCGTGAGGGGCTCCCTTGGCTCGTACTTTGGGAGAATACCAATAACAAAAGCCCCGCCATCAGGCAGGGCTTTGAAAGATGATTTAGTCATCAGGTGTGATAGGAGTATCGGGCACCGTGGGCAGCGGAGTGTCAGGAACCGGTGTGACGGGCTCGGGAGCCGGTGTGCTGGGTTCGGGAGTCGGGGTCACAGGTGTCGAAGGCTCCGGTGTCGAGGGTGTAGTCGGAGTAGTAGGAGTCGTCGGAGTGGTGGGCTCGGTTGCGGGAGGAGTCTCAGGCGGTACATAGTTGCCGGACTTCTCGGGAGACGAGGGATTCTCGAGGATCAGCTTATCGAGCTTCTTATAGACACTCTTGTTCTCAAAGGTGTTGGACACCAGCTTGCCGTTTTCATAAACGAGGCGATAGCTCTCGGTGGTGTAGCCGGTATAGCCGTTGTTCTTGACCTTCTGTGTATCGACTGCAAGGGTCTCATCGGTCTTGTAGACGACCTCAAAGGGGGTCTTGGACAGGGTCTTTGTAGAGATCTCGACCTTCTTGCCGGTCAGGTTGGTGCCGATCAGCTTGACGGTCATGCTGTTGGAGCCATAGGTGACCTTGATCTTGATGGGATAATCGGTGTTGTTGACAAAGCGGAAGTCCTTGCTGCCGTATACTACAGTTGCGTCCTCGCCAAGGGGGACATAGGTGATCATGTAGCTGTGGTTATAGCGCTCGGTGATCTTAAGGTCGGCATGGAGAGCCGCCGAATAGATGGTGGAGCTTACCTGGCAGATGCCGCCGTCTACGCCGTCCTCGGTGGTGCCGGCTACATAGACTGTGGCGTCCTTAAAGCCGCGCTCATAGGTCCTGGGGCCTACGGCCTTGTTGTAGGAAAACTCGTCGCCGGGGTTCAGGATGATGTTGTTGCAATGGTCGCAGGCCAGCTTTACATTTGTGGTTCTGCCCTTGAGAGAGGGGTTGAAGCTGGATGTGATCGAGCTGAGTGTGTGTGAAAAGAGGTTCTTCTGGAACTCTTCCATCGACATGGTGGGTTCGGTAAAGGTGACGGGAATGAGGAAGGTGTCGCTGTCGCCCGACTGCTCATAGGCCTTCTTCGCATCCTCGACACTCATCTCGATGCCCTGCTGTGCGGGAAGAATGGTGTTGCCGGAGGGGTCGGCTTCGAGGTCAAGCATGGGGTTCTGGACCTCACGGTCGATCTCGGCCTTGAGAGCCTCAAAGTCGATCTCGGCATGGCCTGCATCAGAAGGCAGGTCGATCTGCGAGAAATCCATTTCTTCCAGCTTGGGAATAAGGCGCTCGGAAATGTCGCTTGCCGAAACATTGGCGGCTTCATCGCCCTTGACGACCCTAACGCCCTCTTCGGTGATCTCATAGCTGAACTCGGTGGCCGAGCGGCTCAGGCTGACGGCCGCCTGCTTGACGGCTGCGTCCAGCTTGGCTTCATCATACTTGATGGATACGGGGATCTCGGCAGTTTCGCCGTCCTTGCCGAAAAGACGGTTCCAAAGGGACTCGCTGCCGGCCTCATAGGCCTTGTCGGCAATGGCTTTGACATCGTATTCAGCGCCGATATCTCCGAGGGTGAAGCTGTGTTCATTATCGAGGAAGGTGATCTTGATCTCATCCTTAAGGGGATTCTGATCGGCAATGGCCTGAATAGCCGAGGTCAGCTCTTCGCGTGTGAGCTCGGTCATGGTGTTGCCGAGGACACTTACATTGGCGGTGATCTTGCCGCTGTCTTTATTAAGACCCATGAAGGTCATGCCGATAAGGCCGACAGCAACCGCAAGGATAACGGCGCCTCCGATGATAACGCCCTTCTTTTGGGGGGCGGAATGCTTGAGTTTACGCAATTTTATACCTCCGTAAATAATTATGAAGTTTAAATATGTATTGCCCGCTCAGGACAATAATATTATATTACAATGCTATGGTTTAAGGCAATTACTAAATGGTTACAATTAAGAGAGTAAAAAGCCTCTCCCGCAAACGGGAAAGGCTTTGAAAGCGGTTTATTCGGCGGTCTCTTCCGAAGCTTCTTCGGCGGCTGTCTGCTCGCCGGCAGGGTAAAAGAGCTTCTTCATCATGCGGTCTTCGGCAGGGTAAAGCTCGTTGAAGAAGGCTTCGCTGCCGATCTCGGTGACATAGAAATCGGTGTTGATGCTGTCGGGGTTTACGACCTCCTGCCACTTCTCCATCATTGCGAGATTGCTCTTCTTGGCCTTCTTGCTGTGGTCGGAGAGGAAGGCGATCTCTTCGCCGTCGACCATAAGAACGCCGGGATAGCAGCTGGTCTTGCCGAACTGGTTGGCCTCGACCCACAGAAGGGTAATGCGTCCGTCGTGGCTTTCGGCGCGATAAAAGCCGTTGTCGTTGCCCTTTTTGAAGAGCATCTTAAGGAAGGATGTGCCCTTTCTCTTCTTGTCGATGAGGGAAGGAGTGCAGTTTTTGTTCTTTGCCATTTATATCTGATCCTTTCAGGTTTCATTTCGTACCGATAAAGTATACCACATATATAGCCATCGCTGCAAGAGGGGCGTAATAGGCAAAAAAACAGCCCGAATATCACATCGGGCTGTTAGCGGTTATTATTTCGATCTGCGTTGGGCTTTACTGCTGCTCCTCGCCGAGTTCGGCACGGCAGGCGGCACAGATGTTCTTCTGCTTGAAGGTAACTACCTTCTTGTTGCTTCCGCAGAAAACACATGTAGGCTCATGCTTGCGGAGAACGATCGACTGGCCATCGACATAGATCTCTACGGGATCTCTGAGGTCGATGTTGAGTGTCCTGCGGAGCTCGATGGGAAGTACGATGCGGCCCAGCTCGTCTACTTTTCTTACGATACCTGTTGATTTCATTTTGGATATGTACCACCTTTCAGTTTTATTGTTACCTTTATTTTACTTTAAATGTAATTTAATGTCAACGAAAAACCAGTTAAAATCTTCTCGTGAAAATAGAAAAAAGTTGGGCAAAATGACGAATGCACGAGAAAAACATGCCGAAAAACGTCTCAAATCGTCATATTTTTGACAAAAGAAAATCAGAGCTCCTGAGCCTCTTTATAGAGGGCGTTTTTGGAAACTCCGTATTTCTGCGACACTGTTTTTACAGCCGACGACAGCTTGGTGCCTTCGTCGACAAGAGCCTGGACCTCAGAAAGCATCATCTCCATAGTGGGAACGCCCTCCATCATTTCTTCTTCGGTGGGCACCCATCCGCCGATGATCAGGACGAACTCGCCCTTGGGAGGGGTCTCGGTGTATTTCTCGATGGCGGCTGCGATGGTGGTGCGAACGACCTCTTCATGCATCTTGGTCAGCTCGCGGCAAAGGGCAATGGGGCGGTCGCCGTAATATTCCAGCATATCCTCAAGGGTGCGCAGCAGTTTGTGGGGGGCCTCATAGAAGACCATTGTGCGCTTTTCGCGGGCAGTTTCCTTAAGGTGCTCAAAGCGGCTCTTTTTGGATGTGGAGAGAAAGCCTTCAAAGCAGAAACGTCCGCAGTCCATGCCCGAGATGGACAGGGCGGTGATGATGGCGCTGGGGCCGGGGACCGACACTACTTCGATGCCCTCGTTGCGGCAGATATCGACAAGGTCGGTGCCGGGATCGGAGATGGCGGGGGTGCCGGCATCGGTGATGATGGCGCAGCTTTCTCCGGCGAGGATGCGCGAGGCGATATACTGGCCCTTCTGGCGTTTATTGTGTTCGAAATAGCTCACCTGAGGCTTTTTGATGCCGAACTTGTTGAGAAGCTTGGCGCCGACACGGGTGTCTTCGGCAGCGATAAAGTCGACTGTGCTCAGGGTCTCGACAGCGCGGGGCGAAAAGTCGCCAAGGTTGCCGATGGGAGTGGCAACAACATAGAGTTTACCTTGCATTTTATTTATCCTCCGTATTCAAGCGGTATATTTCTTCAAACTCGGGTGTTTTCTGCCCATCCCTGCGCAGGATCAGGGATGGAAGAATATTAAGCCCCATGCCTCCGCCTTTTCGTGCCTCGATCAGCAGCAGGCAGGGGGCCTTCTGCTCGGTGGGGAACACAAGGCGCATGACCTTGGGCTCCAGGCGGTTCAGTCTCAGGGCTTCAAAAAGGTCGGCCATGCGGTCGGGCGGATAGCAGACATAGAATCTGCCGCCCCACTTGAGGGCCTTGGATGCTGCGCGGCACACATCTCCGATGTCACCGCTGCTTTCGTTTCTTGCCCTTGCGATAGCCTCGCTGGGAGAGGAAAATCCTCTTGTGGGGGCAAAGTAGGGCGGATTGGAGA
>JAFQVZ010000040.1 GCA_017407765.1 Clostridia bacterium
ATAGTCTTCTTCGGAAAGGGCAAACTTGACTTCGTTGCTTGATGCCACTGTCTGCGAGATAAATAAGATCTCTTCATCGGGCTGCCCGGCATCTTCGTTCTCAGCCGCAAATGCCGAAGTCGGCATCAGAGGAAGGACAAATGCCAGAGCCAGCAGCAGTGAAAACAGCTTCTTACTCTTCTTGATAATGGTCATTCTTTTTCACTCCTTATTTTTACTGAATATAAATTCATACTTATGAATTTATATTCTTTGATGGCACCTATTATAGCACTGTGTATTTCTCATAGCAAGAGAAATGTCTGAAAATATATTCGTGAATTTGCATAAATTTTCTTATAATACCTGCAAAAAAGCCCCCATGCCTGTATAAAGCATGAGGGCCTTTGAAAAAACGACCAATATACAGCTTAGTCAAGCTTCTCTGTCATGAGGCTCCATACGATATCAAAAGCCTTGCCGAACTCTTCCATGTCAAGGTATTCGTTTGTTGTGTGAACGTCAAACATACCTGTTGTGATGCCGCCGCAGTCAAAGCCGTGGCCCGAGAAGATATTGGCATCGCCCGAGCCGTTGGTTACACCGTATTCGATGGTGTAGCCGGCATTCTCGAGAATCTTTACCATGGCGCGGCGCAGGAAGCCGTTCTCATTGGGCTTGTGAGGGGGGCAGAAATGGTCGATATCGATGTCGACTGTTGCACCGAACTCGGCTGCCGCATCCTGGCAGGCCTTGACAATGATATCTACCTGGTTCTGGATCTGCTCCTGAGAGTGAGATCTTACCTCGCAGGTGAATGTGACCTCGTCGGTTACGATATTTGTAGCTCCGCCGCCTTCGATGCGGCCGATGTTGGATGTTGTTTCGGGGTCGATGCGGCCGAACTTGATGCGGCTGATGGCCGATGCCGCAACCGCAATGGCGTTGATGCCCTTTTCAGGCTCGATGCCGCCGTGAGCCATTCTGCCGTGGAAGGTGATCTTAAGAGCATCCTTGCCAGCACCCGACTTGAGCATTCTGCCGCCTACCTTGCCTGCACCGTCGAGGGCAAAGATATTCTTAACAGGCAGCTTGTCATAGTCAAAGTTCTTTGCGCCGTGCATGCCATTCTCTTCACAGATGGTGAAAAGCACCCACAGGTCGCGGTGAGGTGTCTTTGTTTCCTGAAGAACATCGATGATCTCCATTATCATTGCGATGCCCGACTTGTCGTCGGCTGCAAGAATAGTGTCGCCCTTGCTCTTAAGGATGCCGTTTTCAAAAACAGGCTCGATGCCGATGCCGGGCTCGACTGTGTCCTGATGAGCGTTGAGGCAGATGCCCTCGCCCTCCATGTCGCCGCCGATATGGATCAGCAGGTTGCCCGAATTGTCGCCGCCAATGGCCTTGCCGGCCTCATCGCGGTATACTTCATAGCCTCTGTCTTCAAAATACTTCTGAAGATAATCGGTCATGGGGCCTTCGTGATAGGATACGCTGTCGATCTTTATCATTTCGCAAAGCTTGGAAATGACTCTTTCCTGATTGAACTGCATTTTTGCATTCCTCCTATTTATTTTAGCCTGAATAAACAGCCTTAATATAATGTCATTATACTAAACGACAGCGCAAAACACAAGGAGTTTGAATGCAAGGTAAAGTCTGCGTAAAATTAGTTATTTCACTTGATATTTTCAGAATAATGTGCTATTGTTCACGATATATGGGCAAATGCTCAATATAATACATAATGGTAAACAAAAGTATTTATTAATTAATATGGAGATATTAAAACCATGCGTATAGTCATTGTAGGCAACGGCAAAGTGGGAAGTACCCTTGCCGAGCAGCTGTCAAATGAAGATCACGAGATCGTCATCGTAGACCGCAATCAGCAGAATGTTGACGACTCGGTAAACTCGCTCGACGTAATCGGCGTCTGCGGCAACGGCGCCAGTTATCAGGTGCTGCTGGAGGCCGACGTACCCAAGGCAGACCTTCTTATCGCCTGCACCAGCCAGGACGAAATCAATCTCCTCTGCTGTCTCGTAGCGCGTAAGCTGGGCGCCAAAAACACAATCGCCCGAGTTCGAAACCCCGAATACAGCGATCAGCTGGTGTTCATGCGCGACGAACTGGGCCTCTCTATGAGCATCAACCCCGAACGTGCTGCCGCCAGTGAGATCTTCAGGATCCTCCAGTTCCCTTCTGCTCTCAAGATCGAGAGTTTTTCCAACAAGCGTGTCGAGATCGCAGAGATCAAGCTGCGCGACGATTCTCCTCTTGACGGAGTGTATCTCCGAGATCTGCACAAAACCTTTAAGGGCAAAGCCCTTATTTGTGCTGTCCAGCGAGATGGTGCAGTCGCTATCCCCGACGGTAATTTCATGCTTAAGGCCAGGGATAAGATAAGCGTCATTGCTCCCGCGAGCGACATGCTCGACTTCTTCTCCTCTTTCGGCACTCTGCTGCCCGCCGCAAAGGATGTTATGATAATCGGCGGCGGACGCATCAGCTTCTATCTTTCCCGTATGCTTATCGAGACCGGGGCAAGGGTCAAGATCATCGACTCGAACGCCGAGCGCTGCGCCGAGCTTAGCCGTGCGCTGCCTAAGGCCACCATCATTCTGGGCGATGGCACCGATCAGGACCTTCTTGATGAAGAGGGTCTCGAAGATATGGATGCCGTTCTGGTTCTTACCGGCCTTGATGAAGAAAACATCATCCTCGCCCTTTATGCCCAGGCTAACTGCGACGGAAAGGTCGTTACAAAGGTCAACCGCACCAGCCTGGCCTCTATTGCCGAGTCTACCGGACTCGAAAGCATCATCTCGCCCCGAATGCTGACAGCCAACATCATCGTAAGATATGTCCGTGCTATGCAGAACTCTTTCGGAAGCAATGTTGAGACTCTCCACCGTCTTGCCGGCGGCTCGGTAGAAGCTCTCGAGTTCAAGGTCAGCAACAGCTTCCCCGCCCTTGACACTCCTCTTATGGATATCAAGCTCAAGCCCAACATCCTCATCGGATGCATTTCCCGCGGCGGCAAGACCATCGTTCCCGGAGGCCGTGACTATATCTCGGTGGGCGACCGTGTTATCATCATCACCACCAACCACAACTTTGATGATCTTTCCGAGATCCTGATGCAAAGGAGCATCGTAATATGAACCGTAAGATCGTTTTTTATACCACCGGCAAAATATTCAAGGCACTTGCGGCTCTCCTTTTGCTTCCGGCTCTCGTGGCCCTGTGGTATCACGAGCGTACTCTTGTTCATATACTTGTGTCGGCCGGCATCGCCTATCTCTCAGGCATGCTGCTCACACACCGCAAGCCTCAGGATACTGCCATCTATGCCAAAGAGGGCTTTGCTATCGTCGCCCTTGCATGGCTGGGGCTTTCGTCTATAGGAGCCTTGCCCTTATGGCTCAGCGGAGCGATTCCTTCGTATATAGATGCCCTTTTTGAAACGGTAAGCGGCTTTACCACCACCGGCGCCTCTATTATGCCCGGTGTCGAACACGTCAGCCGTGCGCTCCTTTTCTGGCGAAGCTTTACACACTGGGTCGGCGGCATGGGTGTGCTGGTATTCGTAATGGCAATCATTCCTCTTTCAGAAAGACGCTCGATGCACATTATGCGTGCCGAGGTCCCCGGCCCCACCTCGGGAAAGCTGCTTCCCCGCATGCGTGATACTGCAAAAGTCCTCTACACCCTCTATTTGGGCCTCAGCCTGCTCATGTTCACACTGCTGGTAATTGCCGGCATGCCCGCCTTTGACAGCGCTATCCACACCTTTGGCACGGCAGGCACCGGCGGCTTCTCAAGCAAGAACTCCAGCATCGCGTTTTATGACAGCGCTACTATCGATTGGATCACAACCATATTTATGACCCTGTTCGGCGTAAACTTCAACCTCTATTATTATCTTATGATACGAAACTACAAGGCCGTATATAAGAACGAAGAGCTTAGATGGTATCTTGGCATAATGGTCTTTCTCTCTGTTGTCATTGCCATCAATATCATCCCCCTCAAGGGCAGCTTCCTCAATGCACTTCGCTATTCTGCCTTCCAGGTATCATCGTTAATGACGACCACCGGCTATGCCACAGCCAACTTTGACCTCTGGCCATCCTTTTCCAAGACTCTTCTGGTTCTTGCCATGTTTATCGGAGCCAGTGCCGGTTCCACCGGCGGCGGTCTCAAAGTATCGCGACTTATGATCCTCGGCAAGGCGGCCAAAGCCGAGATCAAGCGAATGCTGCATCCCCGCATGGTCACCTCTGTAACTATGGATGACAAGCCGGTTGCCGAAAGCACCATCACCGGCGCGTATGTCTATATCGTTGTGTATTTTGCCATTGCCGCGGTAAGTGTAGTCTTGCTTTCGCTGGATGGCTTCGATTTCGAAACCAACTTCACCGCTATGGCAGCCTGCTTCAACAACATCGGTCCCGGCCTTTCCAAGGTCGGTCCCATCTGCAACTACTCAGAATATTCTGACTTTTCAAAGATAGTTCTCATACTTGATATGCTGTTGGGCAGACTTGAGATTTTCCCCATGCTGTTCGGCCTTGCCTTCCCCTTCTGGAAGGGTCACCGCAAGGTAAGTGCAAAGAATGTGCGCACAGACAATACGATCGTCGGAAGCAAATCAAGCGATAAAACCCGCTCCTAAGGACGCGGCCCAATAAAACCGTATAACGCAAACTCAGCACAGGCTGTGTTGAAGTCAGATTTACAAAAACAAGGCGCTAACCCAA
>JAFQVZ010000372.1 GCA_017407765.1 Clostridia bacterium
AGCTTATCGGCAGTAATGGTCTCAGGTCTGCCGGCTTCAAGGGTAAACTCTGCCATCGAGCCAAGATCCATGTGGATATTCAGGGCATCTATAAGCCTCATAAGCTGATCTTCACTCAGAATAGAAGGGGTTCCTCCTCCGATATATATGCTCTTGATGTCACGTTTCTGTGCTCTGAGGACCTTTCCCATGCCCTCTACCTCGCGCAGCAGCGCCTGAAGATAGGGCTCAACCATGTGCCCCCAACGCCTTACATCATTACTTACAAAGGAGCAGTAGCTGCACTTTGCCGGGCAGAAAGGTATGCCAATATAAAGGTCGATATCCTTTGGTCCCATCTGCTCTTTATAATGGCGTGAAACAGCACCCGATCTTACCGCAAGGCTGACACGTTTGTCGGTGACATAGTAATCATTTCTGAGCGCCTCTGCCGCCTGAGCATTGGTCATGCCTCTGGCAAGCATATTTCTCACCAGCTTGGCGGGCTTTACGCCTGTGAGCATTCCCCATGCCGGTTTCTGCTCAAGGCGAGGCTCCAGAAGAAGATACAGCGAACGCCTTACATATTCGTTGAGTTCAGACGATTCCTCATTGATATGACCCGGAACAGGAAGCTCTACCGAAGCTCCCCACCATCCGGCTGCCGAGGCAAAAAGGCCCTCTTCCCTGCGCTCGACCGTCGAGATAACGGTCTCACCCTCAGGCGAATCGACTCGGATATGCTCGTCGTCGGGATAAAGGCAGATAAGAAGCTGCTGGACAGGGTTTATCCTGTCATGTCCGTTAAGATAAAAGTTCATAGTTTAATGGGGCTGCGCCACTGCACGGCGCATATATATATTATACTGTCTTTCGGCATCCAATGTTGTGGGAATGCCATGGCCGCTGAACACACGATAGTTACCCTCAAGGTCATGCAGCCTTCTGAGGCTTGCCATCATGTCATCCTCGCTGCCGCTGGTCATATCCCAGCGTCCGCAGGCATCCTTGAACAATGTATCGCCCGAGATCATCACATCGCCGCAGATAAATGTGCACGAACCTGCCGTGTGTCCCGGAGTGTTGAGCACCTTGAAGCTGAGGTCGCCCAGCTCGATGGTGTCGCCATCGTGAAGCAGACGGTCGACACGGGGCATCTTATACTCGGTGTCCTTGACCTCACCCTTGCGAATGACTTCTCGGAGATAACCCTTGCGGTTGGCTTCGGGATTATCGGGGCTGAGGAGCGGTGCATCCTTTTCGTGGATAAGCAGCTGTGCGCCCGTTGCATCCTGAATGGCAGGAGCCGCCATAACATGGTCGAAATGAGCATGTGTCAGGACGATATAGCGCACCTTCATGCCGCTCTCTTCGATGAAGTTCAAAAGCTTGGTGATGGATGCGCCGGGATCAAAAAGAACGCACTCGTTGGTTTTTGTGTCACCTACGAGATAACAATTGGTGTGAAACATTCCTGTTTCGAGGACTTTCATTATCATAGGTCTCACCTTTTCTTCATCATTGTGTCGGTGTCCATGATCAGTGTGACAGGGCCGTCGTTTACATGGTCGATCTTCATATCTGCGCCGAACTCGCCGCAGATATACTCGACACCCATCTCTTCGAGATGCTTTTTGAAGGTCTCATAAAGAGGTATGGCAATATCCGGCTTGGCGGCTCCGAAAAAGTCGGGGCGGCGGCCATGGGAACAATCGGCATAGAGTGTGAAATTGGAAACCACCATCATTTTACCGCCGATGTCGGCCATGCTCTTGTTCATCTGTCCGTTTTCATCTTCAAAGATGCGCTGAACGGCGCACTTCTCTGCAAGATAAACGGCTTCCTTCTCGGTGTCATTGGGTCCGATACCCAGAAGCACCAGAAGCCCATGCCCCATGCTTCCGCCGGGCTGTCCGTTGATCTCGATCGAGGCCC
>JAFQVZ010000373.1 GCA_017407765.1 Clostridia bacterium
CGCACCATCGTGCGTAAGGTGGTTTGGGATGGTGTCAACGCCCATGTGATTCTGTTTGGCGTCAAAGATGATGAAATCGAGTACCCGGAAATTGCAGCTGTAGCATCCGGTAATACCGAGGACGATGACGAAACAGAGGAATTAGTGGACTTCTCTGATGTCGAGTATGATATTGACGATATGGAGGATGACCGCCTGGGAAAAACTGAACCCCTCAGTGCATCAAAAACGCATTGGGGGGAGGATAGCAAATGAAATATTAATGTATTTCCGAAGTCTTAAGAAGCAGGCGGTGGAGGTATCGCTTTCCGAGCCCATCGACAGCGACAAAGACGGCAGCGCTCTCTCACTTATGGATGTCATCAGCAGCGATCAGGACATGGAAGCCGATTTTGAGCTGAGCGACAGCGCAGAGCATCTATACAAATACATATTCACCCATCTTGATGAGCGCGAACGAGAGATAATCATCATGCGTTACGGGCTGTATGGCCGCACCCCCCTCACCCAGAAGGAGATCGCCGCCCGAAAAGGCATTTCAAGGAGCTATGTCTCCCGTATCGAGAAAAAGGCGCTGGAGAAGCTGAGAGTGCTCTTTGAGGCATAAAAAATGCCCGGATATGATCTGGGCATTTCGTTTTATTAAGATGATATCAGATGCTATTTGCTGCGTTATAGGCCGTGCGGATCGCCGATGCGATGTCGGCGGTGCGCTCGCCCGAGCAGTCGCCAATGAAGTGAACGGGAACATTTATGCCTTCGGCATCAAATGAGTTCTTTACCGAGCCGACTGCCATGACGATATGATCGCAGGAAACTGTGACCGCTTCTCCCGTCTTGACATTCACGGCATGGACCGCGCCCTTTTCAATTCTCTCGACGCGTGTTTCGGTGTGCATTACAGCTCCGCCCTTTTCAAGGCTCTGGATCATATAAAGGCGTGCGGCGCCATTCTCGGTGGATGCGATCTTATCCAGCATCTCGATGATGGCTACCTCGCAGCCCTGTGCCATGAGATATTCGGCTGTTTCTGCACCAACCAGTCCGCCGCCGATAACGGCACACTTGCCCTTAAGCTCGACCTTCTCGTCAAGAACATCCCATGCCGAAACCACTTCCGCACCTTCGCTGCCGGGCAGTTTCAGCATATGGTTGTGAGCGCCTACAGCCACAAGAACAGCGTCAAAACCATTGAGATCTTCGGCCGTAGGAACCGTGTTCATTCTAAAGCTTACGTTATCCATAAGCGGCAGAGTCAGTTCATAATACTCAACGGCTCTAAGGATCTCGGCCTTGCGGGGAGGAACAGCCGCCAGATGGATCTGTCCGCCAATGTAATCTTCCTTTTCGAATATGGTGACCGAATATCCGCGTTTTGCCGCAACTCTCGCTGCCTCAAGGCCAGCGATACCGGCGCCGACAACAGCGACCTTCTTCTCGCCCTCGCCGGGCTTAAGGAAAACAGTTCCCTCGTCACCGTTCTCGGCATTAAGAACACAGGAGAGATATCTGCGGCTCTGAAGAGCATCCACACAGCCCTTATTGCAGTTGAGGCATTCACGGATCGGCTCGCCCGCTTCGATCTTATTTGCTATATCGGGGTCGCA
>JAFQVZ010000374.1 GCA_017407765.1 Clostridia bacterium
CAGACAGTATATCGAGGGCGAGGTATTTGCTGAGGGTATGGTGCTGATCAGACATGGAGATAATGTTGCCGCACTTGTAACCGGAGAGTCTTCTGCGTATGACGACCTAGCATATTATCTCACAAATCGTCTGTATAAATGGGGATTGACCGAGACAGATAATGTTATGTTTTCTGAGGGTAAAGTATCGCCAAGTTTCAGAGCGGAAAACCTGCTTACAGAGGGAGCGTATACTGAGCCTTTTGAGATAAATAAGGATGGCATTTCCATTGGGAATGTCTGTATAGCTATGGCCTGCGGCAGCAAAGATATGCCAAAAAATGCCGATATTCTGTTTATAGATCTTTCGGCATACAGATGGGCGGAGGCAGAGGCGATCATAGAAGCTTCCGGTGCAGAAACAATAGTTGCGGTAGGCGAGATGCAAGTGGATGATGATACCATAGTTTCTGATGCTTTGTTGAGCGGAATGAAAAAGCTTGATGAAGGCGAGAGCTATGTGTTTAAGATAAAGGTAGAGTGATACAGATGGCATATGAGAAAAAGAAGGACGACAGCGCCCTTAAAAGACTCAAGGAAGATCTGAAAACAGGTCAGCTTCAGCGTCTTTATGTATTTCATGGTGAAGAGTCGTACCTTAAAGAGTATTATCGCGACGCTATTGAGAAACAGATAGGCGACAGCGGATTTGCCGATTTTAACCTTATACATATCGACGGAAATGAAGTGAACGAAGATAATCTTACCGATGCTGTAGAGAGCTTCCCCTTTGGCTCAGAGAAAAAGCTTATTTTGCTTCGAGACCTAGACCTTTCCGGCTGTAATGCAAAGGTGAAGGAAATGCTTCCTAAGCTTTTCGAGAATCTTCCGGAATATGTATGTATGGTTCTTTATTACAGTTCAATAGCATATAAACCCGATAAAAGACTTAATATCTATAAGAGTCTTGAGAAAAACGGATGTATAGTAGAGTTCAGCAGAGCTAAGGGCAGTGAACTTGTCAATTGGCTGGCAAGGCGTTTTGCCGCGCATAAAAAGAAGATCGGAGCACGCGAGTGCGATTATATGATCTTCCTCTGCGGCTCGCTGATGACAAATCTTATTACTGAAGTTGATAAGATAGCCTCCTATTCCAAAGGAGAGATTATAACCAAGGAAGATATCGATGCTGTGGCATCGCGTGTTCTCGAAGCCGATGTGTTTGATTTGACCGACTGTATTATGTCGGGCAGCTATACAAAGGCAATTGGCATTTACCGCGACCTGATGGAGCAAAAGAACGAACCTATAGCGGTCCTTTCTGCTTTGATCAGGCAGGTGCAGCGTATTTATGCGGCATGTTTGGCACTTGGTGAAGGTAAAGGGGAAAAATATCTTGCCGATCTTTATGGATTCAGATCTTCATATCCCGCGAAGCTGCTTATTGATGCTGCTCGCAGGACAAATGTTAAAAAAGCAGCAAGAGCTCTTGAGCTTTGCTGCAATGCCGATATTGAACTGAAGAGCAATATTCCCAATGCCGAGCGCACCCTTGAACTGGTCATAATCCGAATGGCGGAGGTGCGGGGATGATAAAGCTCAGGCAGGCCTTAGTTGTCGAAGGCAAATATGATAAAATAAAGCTGGGACAGATATTTGATGCTGTCATTGTAGCGACTGAAGGTTTTGGCCTCTTTAATGACACTGAAAAGGTAGAGTATCTAAGGATGCTTGCGCGCACCTGCGGGATAATAGTATTTACCGATCCCGACGGTGCCG
>JAFQVZ010000041.1 GCA_017407765.1 Clostridia bacterium
AAGCAGCAGGCAGGGGGCCTTCTGCTCGGTGGGGAACACAAGGCGCATGACCTTGGGCTCCAGGCGGTTCAGTCTCAGGGCCTCAAAGAGGTCGGCCATGCGGTCGGGCGGATAGCAGACATAGAATCTGCCGCCCCACTTGAGGGCCTTGGATGCGGCGCGGCACACATCTCCGATGTCGCCGGTACTTTCGTTTCTCGCCCTTGCGATAGCCTCGCTGGGAGAGGAAAATCCTCTTGTGGGGGCAAAGTAGGGCGGATTGGAGAAGACCACCTCGAAGCGGTCGCAGAGGTCGCTTTGGAGCTCGCGCATATCGCGGCAGATGATCTCGCCGCGGCCGGAGAGACCGCAGTTCACAAGGTTTTCGGCCGCCAGTTCGGCAGCGCCTTCGGTTATCTCAAGGCCCACTCCCGTGCAGCCGGGATTTCGGATAAGGGCGATCATGGTAAGAACGCCTATGCCGCAGCCAAGATCGAGAAAACGCTCGCCTTTTTTCACCTTGAGAAATGCACCGAGAACAACGCTGTCCTGCGAAAGTTTAAAATAACGGTCGTCCTGAATGATTGGGTGACCGGGAAAAAGATAGTTTTCGTGGCGCAAAAGATGGCCCTCCTATGTTTAATAAATAGATTATAGCACAAACTATCAGAAACTCAAAACAGAAGAGGTTATTGATATGGAAAGAAATAAATATCTCATGCGCGCCTGCGCCATCCTCGCCGTCCTTGCCTTTGCGCTGTCGATGGCGATGTTCTATCCTTCCCACGCGGCAACATACCGAAGGGGGTCGTCGGGCAGTGCGGTGCGGAATATTCAGCAGCGGCTTAAAAACTGGGGATATTATACCGGCGCTGTGGATGGCATCTACGGCAGTAAGACTGTCGAGGCGGTGAAGTTCTTCCAGCGCAAAAACGGCCTTACGGCCGACGGAGTGTGCGGAAACGCCACCCTCAAAGCACTGGGCATAAACACCGGCACATCATCGGCCGGAGCCGGCCGGCAGGACGACCTCTATTTGCTTGCCAAGATGATCTCGGCCGAGGCGAGAGGCGAGCCCTATGTGGGCCAGGTGGCGGTGGGAGCCGTTATCCTCAACCGGGTGCGTCACCCCTCCTTCCCTAACAGCATAGCCGGTGTGCTGTATCAGCCGGGAGCCTTCACCGCCCTCTCTGACGGCCAGTTCTATCAGGAGCCGGGAGAGGAGAGCCGCAGGGCAGCGCAGGACGCCATGAACGGATGGGATCCCACCGGCGGAGCCATATATTATTATAATCCGGTCAAGTCAACAAGCTCGTGGATATTCAGCCGCGAGACAATAATGACCATCGGAAAACACGTTTTTGCCAAATAAAAGACGTTTAACAGTAAAGGAGTTTTTTGGCATTTAACCGAGCGTTTCACCTTGACAATGTGACGTTTGGGAGATAGAATATAATTTGTTAAGATATTGCTTATTGGGTCTTTCTATATAGATAAATATAGCCTGACAATAGGCAAGCTTGATATTTTATAATTCTCCAAGGAGGAAACGCAATGCCGGATTTTGGAACGATTCTTTGGATCGTTGCTGTGCTGGCGGCGGCTTTTATTGGCGCATTAGCGGGTTATCTTTATCGTAAGAATATCGCTGAAAAAGAGATAGGAAGTGCTGAGGACGAGGCTACAAGGATCGTCAACGAGGCAATAAAATCGGCCGAGGCCAAGCAGCGTGAAGCTGTTCTTGAGGCTAAGGAAGAGATCTATCGAGCCAAGACTGAGTTCGATCGTGAAACGAAAGAACGTAATCAGGACCTGAAGAAGCAGGAGCGCAGGCTCACTCAGAAGGAAGAGGCCATCGACAGAAAGTACGAGTCCATCGAACAGAAGGAAGAAAAGCTCAACAAAAAGCTCAAGGAAAACGAAGAGCTTCAGGAAGAGATCAGAAGCATAAAGAAGAGTCAGCTCGAAATGCTTGAGAAGATCTCGGGCCTGACAGTTGAGGATGCCAAGAAGCTGATCATCGACCAGATCGAGGAAGACGCAAGGCACGATGCCGCCGTCAAGATCAAGGATATCGAGCGTCAGCTTAAGGAAGACAGCGACAAAATGGCCCGTGAGATCATTTCTCTTGCCATCCAGCGCTGCGCTGCCGACCATGTAAGTGAGGCTACCGTATCGGTAGTACCTCTGCCCAACGATGAAATGAAGGGCAGGATCATCGGCCGTGAGGGCCGCAACATCCGCACCCTTGAAAACCTCACAGGCGTCGATCTTATCATCGACGACACCCCCGAGGCCATTACACTCTCCAGCTTCGACCCCGTCAGACGTGAGGTCGCAAGGCTCAGCCTTGAAAAGCTTATCCTTGACGGACGTATTCATCCCGCCCGCATCGAGGAGACAGTTGAGAAGTCTAAGGCCGAAGTCGAGAGCGTCATCAAGAAGGCAGGCGACAATGCCCTCTTCGAGACCGGCGTTCACGGCGTACATCCCGAGATCGTCAAGCTGCTGGGCCGCATGCGCTACCGCACCAGCTACGGTCAGAATGTCCTCAATCACTCCATCGAGGTCGCTCA
>JAFQVZ010000375.1 GCA_017407765.1 Clostridia bacterium
AGGGCCGGCGAGAATATACTTCTTGTCACCGTTCCCATCGGCAGAAGGACCAACCTCGAGTATATGTATCTTCTCGGCAGCTTTGCCGTTTCGGTCCACGGAACTCAGAAAACCCTTTCTCCTCTTCCCGAACGCATCGGATTTGGCGACATCGTGCCTCAGGGCCTGCCTTTCTACACCGGAAATATGCTCTATCACCTGAATATCCGAACAGAGGGCGCCTTCACACTCAGGATCCCACGCTACCGCGGAGGCCTTACAAAGGTATTCCTCGACGGAAAGGAAATGGGCAGCATCGCATTCTCGCCCTACACACTTAAGATCGACTGTGAACCCGGCGACCACGAGCTGACCATTCGCCTTTACGGCACCCGTCAGAACGGCTTTGCCCAGCTCCACCATACACCGGGAGTCTATTTCTATCAGAGCCCCAACTCTTGGCGCAGCGCAGGCGACCTCTGGTGCTATGAATATCAGTTCAAGCAGGCCGGCATCCTAACTTCTCCCGAAGTATACGGAGCCCATATCCTTGACCAAAACGGAAATGTCCGCACCTATGCGGGACGTGCAGTCCATATCAAAGACCGAAGCTGATGCTTATACAAATCAACCCCATGCCATGTAAATGGCATGGGGCTTTTCTTATTCTACCCAATATTTAATTTCAGGCCTTAGATATTCCTCTCCGAAGGTATCTATCTCGACTCTGAGCATATACTCGTCCTCAACCGGCTGATTAACCACCGAGCCTTCAAGGCCGTTGGGATAAACTCTTACCGTTTCAACATTTTCAAGGCGCTTTACCTCTTCCATGCCGCCTATGACCCGTCCGAAAGGAGCAAACCTGCCCTGAAGGCGGGCTGCGGCATTGTCGGAAAGGGTGATGAAGAACTCGCAGCCGTGGGCCTCACTCTCTCCGTCGCCTGCCATCGCAACTATGCCCTCTCTGAACTCTATGGGATTATCAAATCCGTTGGCGCCAAACTCGCCCTCAATCATATAGTCGCAGCGCTTATCATCAAAATAACAGTAGGACGGCTGAAGAACAAATCCGGGAACGATGCGCTTTATCAGCCTGTTTTCATACATTTTCTCACTCGCCGCCCAGATAAAGCTCCTTACCGTGTTGGGCGCGTGTTCGGGGTAAAGCTCGACTGTTATGACGCCCCTGCCGGTGTATATTTTTGCTACAGGATTTTTCATATCAACTCTCCTCATCCGGATGTTTTTCATAAAGGACGTGTTCGGATGCCCATTCGCTGTAATGATCGCGGTAAAAGGCCTTATATCCTTCAAAGTCAAAGAGGCAGCCTATACCAAGAAGCTCCATTTTAACCCCGAACACCTCGGCCATCACATTCATCGGCTCCATTCCGCTTTGGATATAGAACTCGCGTCGTTTCTTTCGGGCATCCTTATCCGGGCGGTCTACAAACGGACTCTCGATCTCAACAAAAAAGCCTTTGCCTTTATATTTATCTTTAAAAAGCTCCATCGCGACGCTGCCTATGCCTTCACCTCTGTGATCTGAACTTATCGCCAGATAATCGAGCAGGATAACGTCGGGCGAGTTGACCGTTGTGGCAAAACCTGCAAAAACGCCGCCTCTGCGGATGCACCATATATCACTTTTTCCTCTTCGGTACATATTGTATATGCGCGAAAAAGGCTTGCGCTCGGCCCTTGGAAAGGCGGCAAAATAAAGCCTGAGCAGCCTTATCCAGTCAATTATGCCGCATGGGACCGAAATGCTTATTTTACTGTTCAAATAAACTCATCTGCCTCTTGCTTTCTTTATCTTCAAAACTTTGCATATATGCGAATATCGCATTGTTATCATGCTCTATGCCATATCTGCCGCATAAGTTTACAAAAACCCTTGTAAGTTCGCGCCATTTCGGGCTGGGAACTTCGTATGCATTGCCGTATCTTCTTACATATTCCTCTTTGAGGCCGGGAAAGAGCCTGTCGAGCCTGCTGTAGAAATATTCGCGGCTTCCTTCACGCAGAGTGAGCCCCATACCGAAGTTTATTATCCCTCTTACTCCTGCGTCTGCGCAATACTCGACGATGCTTTTTATGTTGTCTTCGGTATCATTGATAAATGGCAGGACCGGACACAGCCACACAACGGTGGGAATGCCCTCGCTCTGAAACTCTTTAAGGGCACGATATCTATCGGCAGTTCCCGAAACATTGGGCTCTACCATCGAACACAGCTTTTCATCGACGGTGGTAAGGGTCATCTGCACCACAGCCTTGCTCTTTTCATTGATGCTCCTGAGCAGGTCCATATCTCTGAGTATCCTGTCCGACTTGGTCTGAACAGCCACTCCCATGCCATAGCGGTCGATAAGCTCCAGCGCCTGCCTTGTCATTTTCAGTTCTTCTTCGAGAGGTATATACGGATCGGTCATAGCGCCCGTGCCTATCATGCAGCGCCTGCGCTTGTGCTTAAGGGCATAATCAAGCAGCTCGATCGCATTTTCCTTGACCTCTATATCCTCAAAACGATGCCCCATCTGATAACAGGTGCTCCTGGAGTCGCAGTATATGCATCCATGCTGACAGCCCCTATAGAGGTTCATTCCGTTTTTTGCCGACAGAATGCCCTTCACCTTCACAAAATGCATATCCTTTCGCCTCCTCAATTACCATTCGTCGCCTTTAGGCTTCTTTTCAAGGATAAACACATATTTACTTTCGTCAGAATATTCTTCGCTGTAGCGGTATCCCTGAGCGCTGAACCCTTTAAGTTTTTCGACATCCAGGACGTTGTTTTCAGCCATAAAACGAACCATCTCACCTCGCGCCATTTTGCACATAGTACCCTTTTCGATGATCTTTCCGTCCTTTTCCTCGCCGAATACGCAGGTTATCAGCCTTACCCCCTCAGGCAGATGCCTGGAAACAGATATGCTGTATTCCTTCGATGCAAGGTCAATAATAAGCTCCTCATCACGGCACAGCTCTTCGGC
This sequence comes from Clostridia bacterium, assembly GCA_017407765.1. Lineage (GTDB taxonomy): Bacteria > Bacillota > Clostridia > Oscillospirales > Butyricicoccaceae > RGIG1902. The sequence goes on from JAFQVZ010000375.1 coordinate 2,979, forward strand.
AATGCAGCTCCCCCAATAGGAATAGAGGTCCTTATGCCCCTCTGTCTTGAGCTTTGCCTGCATCTCGAGCCTGTAGGGAATGACGCCGTCAAAGGGCCTCAGAACACCGTAAAGACCCGACAGTATCCTCAGATGCTGCTGAATATATCCAAGCTCGTGATCGGTGAACACTCCCGGGGCCATATACTGATACTGGATGCCTTCATAGGCCAGAATGGCAGGAGTCTGGTTCTTGTTAAGCTCAAGATCGGCCAGGCGCTCGACGTTCTGAGCCGCTATGCTGTCATTGCACTTCCACAGCTTTTTAAGCTCTTCATAACCCATGCCTCTGAGCTGCTCTCTAAGCTTCTCGGCTCTGTTCATAAACACAGGCTGGGTGAGCACAGGCAGGCTGTCGCAATCTATATTCATCTTTTTAGCCGGTGAAATGATTATCTTCATACAATTTCTCCCCAATACATATCATCAATATTTCTGCGTTTGTCTCAAACCACTGCCCCTGTTTCACGGTTGTTATTTTTCGATCTCATAAGGCCAGCTGTTGATGCCTCCGAACTCATAGACTTCGGTATACCCAAGATCGGCAAGGGCCTGAGATGCCTTCTTGCTTCGGTTGCCGCTTCGGCAGTATACCAGCACAACCGTGAAGCAGTGCGGCGGTTTGAGGCAAACGCAGATATATTGATGATATGTATTGGGGAGAAATTGTATGAAGATAATCATTTCACCGGCTAAAAAGATGAATATAGATTGCGACAGCCTGCCTGTGCTCACCCA
>JAFQVZ010000376.1 GCA_017407765.1 Clostridia bacterium
CTGCCTTTGACGGTTGTGCCGCTATTACCAAAATCACGCTGCCCGACAGCATAGAGAGCATCGATGATTTTGCCTTCCGCAGATGTGTAAACCTTGAAAGCATCAACTATCCCATGTCACTCCGGGAAGTGAGCGATCAGTATTCGGGGCTCGGCGGCATATTTGAAGGCTGCCCTAAGCTTAAGAGCATCACAATCCCTGAGGGCATAACGGCTATACCCGACTATGCCTTTAAAAGCTGCGAGTATATCGAGAATATAACGCTCCCCTCCACACTTAAAAGCATAGGCACCGATGCCTTCACGGGATGCTCGAGCCTTAAGGCTGTAGACCTGCCCGAGGGGCTGGAAACCATTATGTATGACGCCTTTGAAGACTGTGTGTCGCTGAGATCTGTATATATCCCTGCGACTGTAAAGACGATGGGATTCTATGTGTTCGGCGGCTGCACCGGCCTAACATCGGCCAATTATCCCGAAGGCCTTGAAGAGCTGTTGGGAGCAGGTGGCAGAATGTTCGACGGCTGCACCGGCCTTAAGACCATGACAGTCCCTGAGGGGATCACAAAGATCTTCCCCGGTTTCTTCGCCGGCAGCTGTTTTGAATCGATAATCCTGCCCGAAAGCCTTGAGAGCATAGGCGAGCAGGCATTCTCTGAATGTGAGAGCCTTATCGGTCTTGCCGTTCCCGCAGGGGTGATCGAAATAGGCTATGAGGCATTTTTGGACAGTCCCAACCTCACGGTGTATACCCAGCACGACAGTATGGCCACCGTTCACTGCATCGAAAACGATGTCCCCTTTGCCGTTACCGGCAATGACAGCAGCTTTGAAGGAGAACTTCTGAGTCATCCCGGCTGCAGCCTTACAATTGAACCCAGCGCTAACGGTTATGCAGAGATGAAGGTGAACATAGAGGCCGACGAGGCACATTGGCAGGAGACCTATTATCACACCGTCACCGTCCTTCTGCCCAACGACTGCCCTCTTATCGAGTCTACCCTCACTATCGATGATGAGATATGTTATGACTATGAGTATGACCCCGACCTGCGGCTCCTTACCGTAGATATAACAGACAGCACAAGCCTGCTTTCCTTTGCTCTTGATGTCAAGCAGCAGGGTATGATGGGCACATGTGCGTCTATGAGTTTTTATGACCCCAATAAGGGAAGCGGCGAGCAGTGGCGGGAAGAGATCGTCGGTGTTGCCTGCGGCGACCTTGAGCTGTTCAGCTTCAGATGTGATGAGATGACGTCCGGAGACACTCTTGAGGTATGGGGAACAGCGCCTGCCGGCAGTGAGGTGTCGCTTTATATAGAGGGCGGCGACGAGCCCGACTGCATAGCGGTGGCCAACCGCGCCGGTGCCTACCGGGCCGGGCTGCCCATAGATACCTCGCTGGGCGAGCGCATTATAAAGGTGAGGGCCGAGTATACCGACGACGAGGTGCACACAGCCGAGAGAAGGGTCACATGGCTTGAAGCTTCGCCCGAGATAACGGAGGTCATGTTCTATCAGACCAAGGACAGCGAACCTATAGATATAAAGGCGCTGGCCGACAGCGGACTCAGGCCCGTGATCCGACATGAATCGGATAGCGAGGGCCCCATGTTTATCGTAACGGCGGAAAATGCCGATATGATAGACAGGCTTTTTGTCACAAACACAGTAAACAATATAAAGTATAGCCTTGAAGCCGAGTATGACGAGGCTCAGGATGCGTTTGTAGCTCACGGTCAGTTCGGCGAATATGATTATGGCGAGCTGGGGGTGGAATACACCCTGAAGCATGAGGACATAGTGCCGGGCGAGACCGACATCGACTGGGGCAGCTATATCGAGCCCGAACTGATGGAAAATGCCGTCGTCACTTCCGTCGAGGGCAAGGATAATGCCGCGGTGGTGGATATTTCGTCTGTAACCGGCGACAGCGGCGATCAGGTAGAGCTGGAGTGCAGGGAGATGGATGACGAAGAGGCCCGCGTTATCTATAATGAGCTTATTCTCGAGGGCAAGCTGGGCTGGCAGCTTCACATCATTCCCGGTCCCGACGGGACCGAGTATGTGGTCATGCTCGACTACACCGATGCCGATGCCATAACCGCAGCCATGGGCGCGATCTCGGGCACAAGCGAGCTCGGCTTCCAGGTTGCCGAGAAGTTCTATGAATATAAAATAAGTAAGCTGCCCGACGAGGCTATAGGCACGGCGCAGTAAACCGAGCTTTGGGATATTGCCGAGAAGATGGGCGATTATGCCCTTGCTGCCGGCATCATCTATGATACCTATGGCATTATCTCTGACACAGAGAGCTTAAAACAGGATATCTGGCGCTCGTCCACCATCAAGGACAAGGCTGCCGCACTTGAGAAGGCCGAAGACCTGGCTGCCGACCGCATGGCATTTATGCTGATGACCACCCTGCTGCCCATAGTTATATCGGGCGGTGTCATGACGGTCCCCACCCTTGTGCTGTCGGGCATGATAGGCGGAATGGTGCTTATATCCGACTCTATATATGATATGCGAGCAGGCGGTATCCTCGGCATGTCATACAGGCCGCGAATGAAGTATGACCCCAGCGGCAATGTATATGATGCCGAGACACTTATGCCCCTCGAGGGTGTTACCGCCACGGCCTACTGGATCGAGTTCGACGAGCTGAGCGAGGATTATACCCGCGAGAGTTTCTTTGCCGAGGCGCCCTCAGAGGAGGAATACGGCATTATGTGGGACAATGCCTCCGAGTGGGACGAGGTCAACCCCGTCGTTACGGGAAGTGACGGCTGGTATGCCTGGGATGTTCCCGAGGGCTGGTGGCGAGTAAAATATGAGAAGGAAGGTTACAGAGCGGCCTGGAGCGAATGGCTGCCGGTCCTGCCGGTGCAGACCGGCGTGGATGCATATCTCGAGCCTCTTCACAGCTATACGGTGGAGATAGCGGGTTATGGCGAGTTCGGCTTCGCCTTCACCGAGGGCGAGAGTGAGGCCATGTGTATGGTGGCGGCATACAGCGGAGAGGATAAGATGCTGGACTGTGCATCGCAGCTTCTTATGCTGAATGCCGAGCCGCAGGTCATATCGCTCGAAGCGGAGGGCGCAGCTTATTTCGAGGCCTTCGTCCTCGATAAGGAGAGCCTTGCGCCGCTCAGGAGCGTATGGCGCGCGAATGTGAATTGATAACGGCCGCGGGAAAATCAACAAAAACAAAAAGCATATTTTGTTCAATACTTATATAGTTTATATCAGTGCTTGACTTTCATAGATATTCATATTATCATAAAATCAAACTAAAGTTGATAAAAAATTATCAAGGATTTTTAAGGAGGTAAATTTATTATGATGGGTAGATTAAGAGCTATGCGTGAGCCCCTTAAGTATGTTCAGGGAAGAGATGCCTTGCTTAAATTCCATGAAGAAATGGGATATATGGGTAAAAGATGGCTGTTTGTATGTTCCAACAGCGGATATAAGGCTGTTTTTGATAAGATAGAAGCAAGCTTTGGAAATAACGATGATTACAGGCGTTATGAGATCTTTGGCGGCATCTCCTCAAACGGTGAGGTCGACAAGATGAAGGCCATTGTAGAGCAGGACAACATTGACGTTGTGGTTGCGGTTGGCGGCGGCAGCGCTATTGATACAGCAAAAGCTACTGCGTACTATACAGGCAAGCATATAGTCATCGTTCCTACGGTAGTAGCGACCGATGCTCCCTGCACAGGCCTTTCGGTAATTTATAATGACGATGGAACATTCGATAAGTATCTCTTCTATCCCACGAATCCTGATGCGGTAATCGTAGATTCGACTGTTATTGCAAATGCTCCGGTAAGATTTCTTATTGCCGGCATGGGTGATGCTTTGGGCACATATTTTGAAGGTCGTGCATCTATTCGAACCGAGTCGCCCAGCCTTGAAGGCACTGGTATCACAAGAGCCGGCCAGGCTTTGGCTAAGCTCTGCTATGAAACACTGAGAGATTATGGCAAGCAGGCTATCGAAGCATGTAAGGTCCACGCAGTCACCCCTGCTTTGGAAGCGATTATTGAGGCAAATGTATATCTGTCGGGTGTCGGCGCCGATAATGTCAACTGTGCTGCAGCACATTCTTTCTATAATGGCGTAACATCTTTGGGCGGCAAACATGCCGACCACGGCTGCTGCGTAGCCCTGGGTACGCTGGTCCAGCTGGTTCTTGAAGGCGTTCCTAAGGCAGAGTTCGAGGAAGTTCAGAACTTCTGCATCGAAGTTGGTCTTCCGGTCACACTTGCAGAGATCGGTGTCACCACACCTGAACAGGTAGAGATCATCGCTAAGAATGCATGCGCACCGGGCGAGACGATCCATAACCTTGCAGGTGACGTACAGCCCTGTGAGATGTATGATGCTATCATGCAGACAGATGCTATGGGCAGACTGGCTCTTCAGAAATAAAATATATAAAAACCCGGCTTTGCCAAACTGGCAAAGCCGGGTTTTTTCTTTTCTGGAAACTAATCCTAATTTTAATACAAATGCACCCCCTCTTGAGGTTAGGGGGTGCAAAACGAGATTTAATGGGCGAAATTCACGACTTATACACGCTCTTGACATTATAATTTTTTATAGTATAATATACTATATTAAAATATAAAAACACTATAAAATATTATA
>JAFQVZ010000377.1 GCA_017407765.1 Clostridia bacterium
GAGCGGAAACTCAAGCTCCCTGAACAGCATTATGATCTGGATGCGCTCAAGTGAGCTTTTGTCGTAAAGCCGATAGCCTGCCTCACTTACCTCTGCCGGCTTGAGAAGGCCTATTGAATCATAGTGGTGGAGTGTGCGCACACTCAGCCCCGTTATTTGGCTGACCTCCTTCACAGTCATCATTTTACCATCTCCCTTCCCTTGCAGTTTTATCATAAACCATTACGCAGGGTGAGGGTCAAGAGTTTTTCTGCATTTTCTCCCATTCATTTTTATATATGACCGTCTTATTGACATCTCTTGTCTCGCCAAGCTGCTTCATCATTACTCCGTATTCGGTATGGTGATATCTGAAGCCGCATTTTTCAGAAACACGGCGTGATTTATCATTTCCGGTGAAATATCCGCACCACAAGACGGTTTTGCCAAGATCACAGAATGCATAATTCTGAAGTATCTTCACAGCTTCAGGCATGATGCCTTTGCCCCAGTGAGGTTTACCGAGCCAATAACCTATTTCGGCCTCTTCTTCACCATATCTTCCGCCCATCATCAGGCTTATGCTGCCCACAGCCTCACCGGTTTCTTTCAGAACAATGGCATAGGTCTCCGGCACCATCAGAATCTTTTCAAGGACAAACTTGCTCTCTTCGATATCCTTATGAGGCCTCCAGCCGCATGGAAGGCCGACTTCAGCCTCGGAGGCATACTTGAAAAGAGCCTCTGCATCACTCTTTTGCCATGGTCTCAAAATAATTCTCTCGGTTTCAAAAGTTTTCATCATGTCACCTCACTAATGTAATATTGGGCTATATTCTATCACCTTATTCAGTTCTTGTCAAATTATATTCTTAAGAGATTCCCTGCTCCATCGGAACAGAAGAGCAAATGCTCTTTCACGATCTATTTCTTTTCCGTTTTTCAAAGCCATTGCTGTTTCAAGAACCTCTCTGTCATCGCCCTCAAGATGCGGTACCAGCGCTGCTTTGGAGTTTATAAATACTTTGTTTCTTAGATAAAACATATCCTGCAAAATGAAAAAAACCGCTTTGTAAGGCCCTTCTATTGCTTCAAATGCTTTATCTCTGCCCTGATGTATATACCTATGTGTCAGTTCGTGACTAAGATTATTCAAACTAAACTTGATATACTGGATTATATCGTCATCGGTATAATCCGGCAGCAGGCTTTCCAAAGAACCATATATATCAAGAGTAGCATGCTTTAGATAATTGATCTCCAATCGGTTCCATTCAGCAAGTGCTGCTTTGTCACACACAAACCCAACTGAATAATCCTTATCTTTGATACTTTCTATAACTGCTCTGTACTTCTCCATATCGTCGATGCCGAAATCCTCAATGACTACCATAGTGTCAATATCGCTTTCAGCTGTCTCTTCACCTCTCAAATAGCTTCCCTGTAAACCCACATAAACAAGACGTTTACCGAAAATGTTTCTGAGCTCATTCACAAGCAAGCCTGTGTAGTTTCTTACATCATACATATTCTTTCCTCCTGTAATAAAAAAAGCTCCTGCTGACAAGCAACAGGAGCATGATAACAAAAAGCAAGCACCCTTAGGTGCTTGCTTTCTTTTGGAGGTGCCACCCGGATTTGAACCGGGGATCAGGGTTTTGCAGACCCACGCCTTACCACTTGGCTATGGCACCATCCTTATTATGTGAGAATCGTCAGGAATTGCTTCCTGACGGACTCTCTATGGAGCGGATTACGAGGCTCGAACTCGCTACCTCCACCTTGGCAAGGTGGCGCTCTACCAGATGTGCTAAATCCGCAACTTGGTGCCTCCGATCGGAATCGAACCAATGACA
>JAFQVZ010000378.1 GCA_017407765.1 Clostridia bacterium
AATACGATCGTTTTAAAGATCCCGCATTCATCCAGCTGTCTGTATAAAGGCCTTGCTTTAAGATCAGATATTGATGCTCCATGCGCTGTTGCCATCAATCGGCAGACGGTATGCGAAGCCTCATACATTGCTTCAATATCCTCCGAGGATGTGATTTCATCCACCGCTATCATTTCGGGCGACATTGTTCGCAAAAGCATCGATATTGATCTCTTCATGCTGCCGCCTTGAATAATATCCGAAAAACCAAGATCAAAAATCGGTCTTCCCGCCGATGTTCCCGCTATTTCAAAACGGCAATCAGCTATGCTTATCCTCATGCGTGCCGACATTATCCGGCAAAGGTCACGCAAAAGAGTTGTCTTGCCTGTCCCCGGAGCCGCAAGAATAAGGATATTATCCTGCGAGTTTGCGATTCTGTTGGCAAGATTTTGTCCGATACCGATATGCTGCCTCGACACTCTTATATTCAAAGATGTATATTCAGCTATACGCAGTCTCCCATCGGAAGCCATTGCCACAGAACCGCATATTCCTATGCGGTGGCCACCCTCTGCCGTAATAAACCCATTGGAAATATTGTTTTCATAGGTATGTAATGAACATCTTGTTGCCCGCGCCAGAACATTTTCTATATCCTCACGGCTTATCTCTGCTTCTGTTCCGGATATTCTTACAGGCTTGCCGTCTGCCGTTATCTCAAAAGGTTTGCCGATCCTTAGCCGAAACTCTTCGGCTTTCAGCTGATGATCGACAGGCAAGCTGAACAGCAGATGCCACAATCTATCGGGAAGCAGATTTGCTGCTGTAATAAAGCCTTTCATAAGCTCCTTTTTATTTTGTTTATCCATCACTCTTCCCTCCTGATAGAAGTTATTCGCCTGTCCTAATTTTAAGAACAACAAAAAACAGGCTTGTTCATTCCGAACAAGCCTGTTATGGTCAAAAGCCTATAAAAGCGCCTCTCTCAACGTATCAAGAAATGCTTCTTCACCAAAAGTATTTAATTTAAAAAACATGGCCTGGCTTCCTCCGGCCGTTATTGCCGAGATATGCACCGGACCTCCGTCTTCCTGAAACAGGGTTACGCTCATGCTGACTCGATTTCCGCCCATATAGCTATATCGTTCATATACTCGAACAGCACAGCGGCTGTTTTTACCATAGAAGTTGCTGCCATCTTCAAGCTCTGCAGTAACACTCCCACCCATAACAGCGCTGTCTACCATCGCAAGCACCTGTTCAAAGCTTCCGTTTATCGTATGTTCCCATTTTGCCATCAGCTGCACCTCCCAAATCAGTCAACAAAAATTTCGGCAACAGAATACAAAGCTGCCTTGCCTCTGAGAATTATCTTATTTCCATTTACTGTGCAGTAAAGAGTTCCGCCTCTTTTAGAAGCCTGATATGCGGTGATCTCGCTTTTGCCAAGCTCCTTTGCCCAAAACGGAACTATATGGCAATGACCCGAACCGCACACGGGATCCTCGGGAATATTCAGCTTAGGAGCAAAGCTGCGCGATACACAATCATACTCCTTTCCTTTTGCTGTAGCATGCAGAAGGAGGCCGTCCAGTTTCAACAGCTTATCCTGATCGGGCGACATAGTTCTCACAAAATCTTCGCTTTCATATTCACAAAGAAGATCGCGTCCAAGATAGGCCCTGAGAGGCATTGCACCCGTAGCGTCGGCCATTGCCTGAGTTACGGGGACTTCTTTAAGATCATATACAGGAAAATCCATTGCAAAAAGATCTCCTTCTCTTGCTACAACAAGATCACCGTGCTCTCGGCTTTCAAAAACGATCTTTTCCATTCCTGGGCACACCTGAGTCATCATTACAAATGCCGATGCTAATGTTGCATGACCGCACAGGTCGACCTCTCCGCCGGGAGTAAACCATCTGAGCTGATATTTTTCACCCTTAGGCACAATAAAGGCTGTTTCGGAGAGATTATTTTCAATAGCGATCTTCAGCATGAGCTCATCACTCAGCCACTTGTCAATAACGCATACTGCGGCCGGATTGCCGCCAAAAACCTTTTCGGTAAAAGCGTCTGCAACATATTGTTTCACAGTTTTATTCCTCCGGAATTAGATTTACGAGTATTTGTTCAAGCCCAGATACAAGCTTTTCATAAG
>JAFQVZ010000042.1 GCA_017407765.1 Clostridia bacterium
ATCACCCATGACCTTGGCGCAATGAAGGGTCTGTGCCATAGTGTACGTGTCATGTATCTAGGTCAGATCGTTGAGGAAGCATCCACAGAGGATCTCTTTGGCGAACCCCTGCATCCTTATACGCAGGGCCTGCTGGCATGTATTCCCCGCCTCGACTCGGTCCGCGGCGAAGCCCTTCATGTTATCGAAGGTGTCGTTCCCCCTCTGTCGCAGGTGCCCGCCGGCTGTCATTTCTGCACACGATGCCCCTATGCCGATGAACGCTGCAGGACACAGCAGCCCCCTGCTGTCGAAGTCAGACCCGGACATAAGGCAAAGTGCTGGAAATATGCTGAGAATCAGGAGGTCGAAGCATGAGAACACCGCTGCTTGAGATCAAGAATCTCCAAAAGAAATATCCTATCTATGGCCCTCTGGGCAAGCTTTTTCCGCCCAAGACCTATATGAATGCCGTTTCGGGCATGCAGCTTCAGCTCTTCGAAGGCGAGACTTATGGCCTCGTAGGCGAGTCGGGCTGCGGAAAGAGCACCACCGGACGTTCTATCGTAGGACTGGTCAAGCCTGAAGGAGGCGAGATCCTCTATAATGGTCATGACCTCACCAAACTGAATGACAAGGAATTCCGTCCTCTGCGACGCGACCTTCAGATGGTATTCCAGGACACACTGTCTTCGATGAATCCCCGTCAGCGCATCGGCCCTCTGCTCGAGGAGCCTATGGTCATTCAGGGTATCGGCGATCCTGCCAGCCGCCGTGCTGCCGTTATCGACATCCTGCAGAAGGTTGGTCTTGCCGAAGAGCACTATTTCCGTTATCCTCACGAGCTTTCGGGCGGCCAGGTGCAGCGCTTGGGCATTGCCCGCGCTCTGATCATCAACCCCAAGCTCATAGTCTGCGACGAGCCGGTATCGGCTCTGGACGTTTCCATTCAGGCTCAGATCCTCAATATGCTCACCGGCCTGCAGAAGGAAATGAACCTCAGCCTGCTGTTTATCTACCATGATATAGGCGTTGTTCGTTATATTTCTCATCGCATCGGAGTCATGTATCTCGGTTCGTTGGTAGAGGAGGCCGAGACCGAAGAGCTGTTTTCCAACACACTTCATCCCTATACACAGGCGCTTTTCGCATCGGTTCCCGACGTAAGCGTAAAGACAGAGAAGAAGATCGCCCTCAAGGGCGAGCTTCCCGTTCGCACCGATGAGTTCAAGGGCTGCGTATTCCACACACGCTGTCCCTATGCAAATGACCATTGCCGCGAAGCTATGCCCGAGCTGCGCGAAGTCAGACCCGGACATAAGGTCGCCTGCCACCTTATCGGCAGATAACAACTTTTCTTTTTCAGACCTGACCCTCCCGGCAGCTATTCTGCAGGGAGGGCTTTTTTATATACGATTGTCATGCTTGCTTTTTACTCTGTGTTCTTATACAATAAAAATAGCAAACATAATAAAATACCCGATATTATGAATGGAGGCACTGAAATGACAGTAAAAGAAATGTATCAGATCGTAATGGATCTTGTTGGCCTTGAGTTTATGCCTGAGGACAGCGGCATCGTCTATGACAACGAAAAGGATGTCAAGCGCGTGCTGGCAGGCATCGACATGGATACCACAATGCTCATGCTTGCAAAACAGCTGGGATTTGACTGCGTTGCACAGCACCATCCCAACGGCATTCTTAACCCCGGCACAGCCGAGCTGTTCAGCCGCGACCATATGAAGAAGCTGATGGAGTGCGGCGTTCCCATCAACGAGGCTCAGCGCCTTGCGTATGACGGCAAGCGCACCCGCGAGCAGGGCATGCACACACGCAACAAGACCCAGATGCGCGATGTTGCAAAGCTGCTGGATATCAATGATGTTGCCTTCCACACACCTGCCGATATGCTGGCCGAGCGCACAGTTCAGGCCAAGATGGATGCCCTCAGCCAGCGTAATCCCAGAGCTACGGTTCAGGATGTTATCGACGAGCTGATGACCATCCGCGAGTATGCCGAGGCCCTTGAAGGCCAGCAGCCCGAAGTATGGGTCGGCTCGAAGGACAGCTTTGCCGGAAAGATCTATGTTGAGATGTATGGCGTAGGCGCGCCTACTCTTGAGGAATACATCGCCTGCTCCAATGCCGGCGTCGGCACATTTATCGGTATGCACGCAAAGCCCGAGATCGTCGAAGGCCTCAAGAAGCACAACAAGTCCAACCTTATCATTGCTGGCCATATGGCCAGCGACTCGGTAGGCTTCAACCAGATCCTCAAGGCATGGGAGGATAAGGGCATCGAGGTCGTCCGCATCAGCGGTATTGTGTAACAAAGATAATAAAAAAATGCTTCCCGTGAGGGAAGCATTTTTTGTATATTCAATTAGAGTTCGGTCTTCCAGAGGCCGTGGAGATTGCAGTAGGCATATACTGCGACCGGCTTCTCGCCGTTCAGGATAAAGGTTACATGGGGTGCCTCGCCGGGATTCAGGAACTTTCTCTGAACGCCGTTTTCGGTGACCAGCTGAACCCATTCGATCCAATGTACGTCGATCATGGGATGATCTACCGAGCCTACATTTACTTCTACGATATTTTCATTAACTGTAACTGCGGGAACATGCTTTTCACCGCTTGCCTCAACTGTGTTGGGGACCAGCTCGTTCATTTTCTGTCCGCAGCAGAAGGGATTAACGCCAGAATCATTTACCATCTCGATAATGTTGCCGCAGCGTTCACAGATATAAAACTTTGTGTTCTTCATATTCTATTCCTCCGTCAATCTGATTTGGTTTTTATCTTTTATGGTTATATTCTAATAAAGTATGCCCATTATTTCTGTGATATAGTCACTAAAATGCTTAAAATTTAAAATGAGGGGATGTTAGATCTCGAGCCATACACCAAGGTTCTGCTCTTTGGCCTTTTCATAGATCTGATATGCGGCGGCAATGTCTTCGACCGAGATGCCGATGGTCTCAAAGAGGGTGATCTCCTGCTCGTTGACGCGGCCCTCGAGCTTGCCGAGCATAACGCTGCCGACTTCGCCCATAAAGTCGTCCATAGTAACTTCGCCGTTTCTCATGGGGATGGCAAGGTCGCCTGCGTCGCGCATTGCGGCTTCTTC
>JAFQVZ010000043.1 GCA_017407765.1 Clostridia bacterium
CCTTTAGGCAAGGGAGGCATGGCCAAACACCCGTCAGGCTTCGCCTGCCACCCTCTTTCAAAAGAGGGCTAAGAAAACGGCTCCTCGCGTCCAAGGCTCCTTTTGAAAGGAGCTGTCAGCGCAGCTGACTGAGGTTTGGCAACGCCGGTTTGACGGATACTTTTGTGCTGCCGTAAGACCACTGGCCAAACACCCGTCATGCCTTCGGCATGCCACCCTCTTTCAAAAGAGGGCTAAGAAACGGCCCGCCGTATCCAAGGCTCCTAAGTGCCCTTGGGGTATTACACAAGGGAGGCAAGGCCAAACACCCGTCAGGCAAAAAACAAAGGCCCCAAAAGGAGCCTTTGCAATTACATATTATTTCGCTTCTTCCTCGGCCGGAATAACATCGCAGGGCAGGATCTCCATCAGCTTTTCGGCTGTGATCTCGCTTTCGAGAGCAAGACGGTTGGCCTGGCGCACCAGCACATCTTCAAAGAGGTTTCTTACGCCGCGGGCGTTGCCGAAACCGATCTTGTCGCCGCTTTCGCGCTCGATAAGCCTGCGAACCGCATCTTCGGCGCCCTCGGCCAGCACATATTTACTGCCGTCACAGCGCATCTTGAAGATATCCACCATCTCGTCAAGGCTGTAGTCGTCAAAATGCAGGAAGCGGTTGAAGCGCGACTCGAGGCCGGGGTTGGAGTGGATAAAATCGTCCATCAGGCCGTCATAGCCGGCAACTACGACAACAAGGTCGTCGCGGTTGTCTTCCATGGCCTTGAGCAGGGTGTCGATGGCTTCGTGGCCGAAGTCGTTGTCGCCCTTATCCGACAGGGCATAGGCCTCGTCGATAAACAGAACGCCGCCCAGCGCCTCGTCAATGACCTTCTTGGTCTTGATGGCCGTCTGACCCACATAACCGGCCACAAGGCCGCTGCGGTCGACCTCCACAAGATGACCCTTGGAGAGGATGCCCAGCGAACGGTAGATCTTCGACATAAGCCTTGCGATCATGGTCTTGCCGGTGCCGGGGTTGCCCGAGAACACCATGTGCAGCGAAAGGTCGACTGTAGGCAGGTCGTGCTCCTTGCGCATATTATAGACAGTTACCATGTTTATGAGGTTGTTGACCTCTTTCTTGATGGCGCCGAGGCCGATATAGCCGTCAAGCTCGGCCTTGAGCTCGTCGATCGTGGGGACGGGCTCTTCTTCGGCAGCAGGCTCGGCTGTTTCGGCAGGCTTTTCTTCGGTGAGGCTCTCTTCTTTGTGAACGTCCTCAGACTTGGGGATATTGGGGACTTCGCCGCCCCAGAAATCGCTGGAAACCCTTCTGAGGTTGCTCTCGGTCAGGTTCTTTATGAGCTCCAACTGGAGATTGATGATCTCGTCTTTTCTGTCCATGTGGCTTCTCCTTGTCTGTCAGATGGTGACGGCGGGGTCGAGGCTGCCGTTTATAAAGTCGAGCACATTGCGTGCCGCCATCAGGTTGAGGGATATAAAGTTCTCGCTGGTGTAGGGCGCGGTGTGGGGAGTGAGAACGGCATTCTCCACTCCTACGAGGGGCGAATCGGTGCAGGGTTCGCTGTCGAATACATCGACTGCCGCTCCGCCCAGATGGCCCGATGTGAGGGCATCCTTAAGGGCGCAGACATCGGCGATGGGGCTGCGGGCAATGTTGATAAAAACGCTGCCCTCCTTCATCATTTCAAACTGCTCTTTGCCGAACATACCTCTTGTCGAGTCGGTCAGGGGAACATTTACCGACACATAGTCGGAGGTTTTAAGAAGTTCGTCCAAGGGGAGATACTTTGCGCCGTACTGCTGCTCCCACTGAGGCTCGGGATGGCGGCAGTTATATACGATATCCATGCCGAAGGGCAGGGCGCGCTTGGCTATCTCTTTGCCGATGCCGCCGAAGCCCACAAGGCCCAGCCTGCGTGTCTTGGCGCCGCCCGTCATGGCGCGGTTCCACTCGCCGCGGTGCATGGAGGCATTCTGAAGGTCGATCCTGCGGGCAAAATAGAGGATGTAGGCCATAACATGCTCGGCCACCGAGCCCTCGACTGCGCCTACAGTACGGGCGACCGTAATGCCCTTTTCGCGGCAGAC
>JAFQVZ010000044.1 GCA_017407765.1 Clostridia bacterium
CCATAGGTGACTGAGAGGGCGGCTGCTACACCTGCCTGTCATCTAACCCTGTCAGCTCTTCTCCCCACAAAAGCTTTGCTTTTATGGGGACCCCTTTTTATTAATTAGATTTTGCCGAAATGAATTCGCCAAAATCAGGCGAGCTGCTACACCTGCCTGTCATCCAGGCCGGTCAGCTCGCCTTCTTCCGAAAGGCCGGGGAAATCAAGCTGCCTGAGCGCTTCATAAAGAACAACAGCCACCGAATTGGAAAGGTTGAGCGACCTTGCATCCCTTACCATAGGTATGCGTATGCACATATCGTAGTTGCGCTCAAGAAGGCTCTCGGGCAGGCCGCGGCTCTCCTTGCCGAACATGATATAGTCGCCGTCGCGGAACTCGGCCGCTGTATGTCTGCGCGGAGCCTTTGTCGAGGCATAATGTATCCTCGCCCCGGGGTTGCGCTCCATAAAATCTTCAAGGTTTTCATACTGGGTTATGTCCACAAGATACCAATAATCCAGCCCCGCCCTCTTGAGATGCTTGTCGGTTATCTCAAAACCAAAGGGCTTGATGAGATGCAGCCTTGTGTGAGTGGCGCCGCAGGTGCGGGCGATGTTGCCTGTATTGAAATGTATCTCGGGTTCAAAAAGCACAATATTGAGCATATCTTTTCTCCTTTATAATCCGGCAAAAAAATCCCACAGGATGCCTGCATCCTGCGGGATAATTTTAAAAATCAAATCTGCTTCTCCCACTTACCCGTAGCCGAAGCTGTGAGATATGCGGTGATGAAGGGATCGATATCGCCGTCCATAACTGCCTGAATGTTGCCGTTCTCGCAGCCTGTGCGGTGGTCCTTTACAAGGGTATAGGGCATGAATACATAGGAGCGGATCTGGCTGCCCCACTCGATCTTCATCTGAACGCCCTTGATGTCCTCGATCTTCTCAAGGTGCTGCTGAGCCTTGATCTCGGCCAGCTTGGAACGAAGCATCTGCATAGCATAAGCACGGTTCTGGACCTGGCTGCGCTGAGTCTGGCAGGCAACAACGATGCCTGTGGGCAGATGGGTGATTCGGATAGCCGACTCGGTCTTGTTTACGTGCTGGCCGCCTGCGCCGCCCGAACGGTAGGTATCGACCTTAAGGTCTTCCGAACGGATCTCGATAGTCGTGTCGTCCTCGATATGGGGCATGACCTCAACTGCCGAGAAGCTGGTCTGACGGCGTCCTGCCGAGTCAAAGGGAGAAACGCGGACAAGACGGTGAATGCCGTTCTCGCTCTTGAGATAGCCATAGGCGTTCTCGCCCTCGATGGAGATAGTGGCGTTCTTGAGGCCGGCCTCTTCGCCGTCGAGATAGTCGAGCACCTTGACCTTATAGCCGCGCTTTTCTGCCCAGCGGGTATACATACGGTAAAGCATCTGTGTCCAGTCCTGAGCCTCGGTGCCGCCTGCGCCGGCATGGAGGGTGATCATGGCGTTGTTTGCATCATATTCACCCGACAGAAGTGTGGTCAGGCGCTGCTCTTCAAGGCCTTCAGTAAAGCGCTTGAAGTCGTTCGAGATCTCGGGAAGCAGGCTCTCGTCCTCCATCTCATCAGCCATCTCGATCATTGTGAGAGTGTCCTCATAAAGGCCGGCCAGCGAGTTATAGCGGGCGATCTTGTCCTGGAGCTGCTTGATCTTCTGAAGGACCTTCTGGCTGTTGTCGGGATCATCCCAGAAATCGGCAGCCTGAGCCTTCTGCTGAAGCTCAGCAATAGTAGCCTCTGCGTCGTCGAGAGCCAGCGAAACGCGGAGCTCCTCAAGCTGAGGCTTCAGGTCGTTGAGCTTATATCTGATTTCATCATACTGTATCATGTTATTACACTCTTTTCATGTTATTACGGTCTAAAAAGGGCCGAAGCAGGCCCATAGTAGATTAATTATACTAAAATCGCCCCATTGTGTAAAGAAGTAAATGATAATTCATCAAAAAGTCCTTGTTTTTTCACTTTATATAGTATAGAGTTTAGATATTATAATTCCGCATTTATATAAAAGGAGAACATATATGGCAGGATTTCTTAAAATGCTGTTCGGCGACACCTCTCAGCGCGAGATCAAAAAGATCAGGCCTATCGTAAAGGCGATCGAGGCGCTTGCCGACAAATATGCCGCTATGGATGACCGCACCCTTCAGAGCGAGACTCCCCGACTCAAGGCTCGCCTTTCGGCCGGCGAAACACTCGACGATATCCTCCCCGAGGCCTTTGCCGCCTTCCGCGAGGCCTGCCGCCGCGTGCTCGGCCAATATCCCTTTGAAGTTCAGCTCATCGGCGGCATCGTCCTTCATCAGGGTCGTATTGCCGAAATGAAAACGGGCGAAGGCAAGACCCTCACAGCCACCCTCCCCGCCTATCTCAATGCCCTCGCCGGCAAAGGCGTTCATATCGTCACGGTAAACGACTATCTTGCCAAGTATCAGGGCGAGCTGATGGGCAAGGTCTACCGCTTCATGGGTGTTTCCTGCGGCGTCATCGTCCACGGCCTCACCAATGCCCAGCGCCGCGAGGCCTATGCCTGCGACATCACCTACGGCACCAACAACGAGATCGGCTTTGACTATCTGCGCGACAACATGGCTATCTATAAGGAAGAGCAGGTCCAGCGCGGACATGCCTTTGCCGTTGTCGATGAGGTCGACTCTATCCTTATCGACGAGGCCAGGACCCCCCTCATCATCTCGGGTGCCGGCGACAAGAGCACCGATCTTTACCGCCGTGCCGACGACTTTGCCAAGACCCTCAAGTCCATCAAGATGGTGGAGGTCGACGACAAGGAGAGTCAGGATGATATTCAGGCCGACTATATTGTAAACGAGAAGCGCAACACCGCCACCATCACTCCCCGCGGAGTTAAGCGCGCCGAAGAGTTCTTTAATGTAGAGAACCTTATGGACCCCGAAAACGCATCGCTGCTCCATCATATCAACCAGGCCATCAAGGCCCGCGGCTGCATGAAAAAGGATGTCGACTATGTCGTCCACGAAGGCCAGATCGTTATCATCGACGAGTTCACCGGCCGAATGATGTTTGGCCGCCGTTATTCCGACGGTCTCCATCAGGCTATCGAGGCCAAGGAAAATGTAAGCGTAATGCGCGAGAGCAAGACACTGGCCACCATCACCTTCCAGAACTTCTTCCGCCTTTACGGCAAACTCTCGGGCATGACCGGCACAGCCCTCACCGAAGAAGAGGAGTTCCGCCACATCTATGCCCTTGATGTTATCGAGATCCCCACAAACAAGCCCATGATCCGTGACGACCGTGCCGATATGGTCTTCAAAACCGAAAAGGGCAAGTTCATGGCCGTTATCAGAAAGATCCGCGAGTGCTATGAAAAGGGCCAGCCCGTGCTGGTCGGCACCGTATCTATCGAAAAATCCGAGCTTCTCTCGCTGCTTCTCAAGCGCGAGGGCATCCCCCATCAGGTGCTCAATGCCAAGCAGCATGCCCGCGAAGCCGCCATCGTAGCTCAGGCAGGCAAGTCCTGCTCGGTAACCATCGCCACCAACATGGCCGGCCGAGGCACCGACATCATGCTGGGCGGCAACCCCGAGTTCATGGCCCGCGAAGATATCGAAAAACTGGGCTACGACGAGGCCACCGTCAACGAAGCCATTGGCTATAACGAAAGCAGCAACGAGCTGGTGCTTGAGGCACGCGCCATCTACCGCGAGAAGCTGGAAGCACACAAGGCAGTGTGCCGCGCCGACGGCGAAAAGGTGCGCGCCGCAGGAGGCCTCTGCATCCTCGGCACCGAGCGCCATGACAGCCGCCGAATCGACAACCAGCTGCGAGGACGTGCCGGACGTCAGGGCGACCCCGGCGAATCCACCTTCTTCCTCTCGCTGGAAGACGACCTTATGCGTCTTTTCGGCACCGACCGCCTCACCGGCATGATGAACTCCCTGGGCGTTGAAGAAGATATGCCCATCGAGCACAAGATGCTCTCCAGCGCCATCGAGAATGCCCAGCGCAAGGTCGAGGGCCGCAACTTCCAGTCGCGTAAGAGCGTCCTTGAATACGACAACGTCATGAACAAGCAGCGCGAGATCATCTATCAGCAGCGTGCCGATGTTCTTGACGGAGCCGAGCTTAAGACACGAATCCAGAAGATGATCCGTGAATGGATCGCCCTCAATGTCAACGAAGTATCGCAGGGCGCACCCCTGACCGACGAAGGCATCACAAGGCTGACCCGCTATTACACCGGCCTCTTTATCTTCCCCGGCCTGTTCCAGATCACCGACGATATGCACGACCCCGAAAAGATGACCGAAGCCCTCTATAGTAAGGCCATCGAGTTCTATGAGCATAAGGAGCAGGAAATCACTCCCGAGGTAATGCGCGAGCTCGAGCGCGTCGTTCTGCTCAGAACGGTAGACGAGCTGTGGATCGACCATATCGATGCCATGCACGAGCTGCGCCGCGGCATCGGCCTCAATGCCTATGCTCAGGTAAATCCCGTTGACGAATACAAGCGCCAGGGCATGGATATGTTTGACGAAATGATCAGTCAGATCCGTATGCGCACCGCGCGCATGATCCTGCTGGCCCGCATCAGAGGCGCCGAGCCCAAGCGCGAGCGCGTTGCCAAGGAGACCTCGACTTCGGGCGACGGCACCGTCGTCAAAAAGCCGGTGGTCAAGAAGCAGAAGGTCGGCCGCAACGACCCCTGCCCCTGCGGCAGCGGCCTGAAGTATAAGAAATGCTGTGGTAAAGACGCATAATTAACAAATCAGTTTTCTCTCGTACCCCTCGGAGAGCGGAGGGGGCACCCGGGGGAACTGGTTCCACCCGGGGATCGCGTCGGCTCTGCCGGCCTACTGCTTCCGCAGAAGCAGCCGCGATCCTAAGAAATGTTGCGGTAAAGACGCCTAAAACAATAGCCCCGTCCCCCTCTCCTGCCTGTTTATTCAGGCAGGAGATTTTTTATGCCCGACTTTGAAGCTACATCGCCTTTTCGCTTGGGGCGGAAAAATCCTTTATATTTAACCCATAAATTATAATAAAGGAGATGTATATATGGATAACCGTATCCGCACATTTATCAACGAGCTTCGCTCTATTGATCCCGCACCCGAATATGCCTCCGAAATGATCGCTCAGCTCGAAGGCGAAGAGGCCCGTCTGGGTCCCGA
>JAFQVZ010000045.1 GCA_017407765.1 Clostridia bacterium
CCTTTAGGCAAGGGAGGCAAAGGATAGGTGTCTAACGGTGGTCCACCTCCCCTTACATAGGGGAGGCATGGCCAAACACCCGTCAGGCTGCGCCTGCCACCCTCTTTCAAAAGAGGGCTAAGATGCGGGGCACCCTAAATAACCTTCGCCGTTGCGCCCTTCCCTGCTCTATGATATAATATACACATAATAAAAACATAAGGAGGCCCCTAACCATGAATGCAGTAATTGAAAACATCCTCACAAGAAGAAGCATCCGCAGCTTTTCTGATAAGAAGATCTCCCGCGAAGACCTCGAGCTCATCGCAAAGGCCGGCCAGTATGCCCCCAGCGCCATGAATCAGCAGACCTTCCAAATCACCGTTGTCACAAACGAAGACATCATCAAGAGGCTCTATACCGCTATCCCCAAGTATATGGAGGGCCTCAATGCGAGCGCATATAACTTCTACGGCAGCAAGCACCTCATGCTCATCTCCGACAAGGCAGACAAGGAGATCGGCCAGATGGACTGCGCCTGTGTTGCCGAGAACATCTTCCTCGCCGCTCACAGCGTAGGTGTTGGCTCGGTTTGGGTAAACCAGCTGAGAAACACAAGCGACGGCGAAGAGGTCCGCGCTGCTCTTAACGATGCCGGTGTTCCTGCCGACCATAAGGTATGGGTCATCGCCGCTCTGGGTTACGCAAGCGCTCCCGTCGGCGACAAGGAAAAGATCGCAAAGATCCATTTCTGCGAGTAACAAGACAATAAAGAAAGGCTCCCCTCGGGGAGCCTTTTTATTATGATTTTTTAGAAGTCCTTGCCCTTTTCAAGACGGCACCATTCTGTCAGATACTGCTCCTTGGTTCCCCATGCGGCATGCCGCACAGGGGCCCCTTGATTTGAATAGATTTTCGGCAAATGAATTGCCAAAAATCGGGGCGCCGCACTCGCGGCGTGCATGCCCAAGGAGCCGATATCATTATCTCAATATCTTAGAAATCCTTACCCTTCTCAAGACGGCACCATTCGGTGAGATACTCTTCCTTTGTCATGGGAGCTACAAAGCTGTTCTTGACATGGAGTGCCTTCTCAGCGCCCTCTGCCAGCAGGTCGATAGCTGTGCATACCAGAGCCTTTGCCGCGCCGATAACTGCGATGTCGGGTCTGGGCAGGCAGTATGTCTCGCCGTGGAAGATGCCGGCAGCGCCGCCAATACGCATATGTACGGTGGGGATCAGGTGTGCAACGTCGGATGCGTCGGTCGAGCCGCCGCGGCCGTCGCGTACTACATGCTCTTCACCATAAACGTACTTGAGGTTGTCAAATACTACGTCCTTGAGCTCGGAGCTCTCGGCGGGGCACATATATCCGGGCAGATGTGTGATCTTGACCTCTGCGCCCAGAGCATCGGCGCCGGCCTTGAGGGCACGGTCTACCTTAAAGGCTGCCTCGTTGATAGCCTTGGTGTTCTGGCCTCTTACATATGTTTCAAGTCTTACATCGGCGGGAACTACGTTAACAAGGTCGCCGCCCTTGGTGATGATGGGATGTACGCGGATGCCGTCCTCGTCGAGGAAGGTCTCGCGGTTTGCGTCGATGCACTGGAGGCCCAGCTGAGCTGCCTTAAGTGCGTTGATGCCCTGGCTGGGCATAGCTGCGTGGGATTCCTTGCCGAGATACTGGATCAGGCGTCCGTGGAAGCCCTTGCCTACTGTGCCGCCGCCATCGGCCTTGATGGGGGTCAGCTCGGTGCCGTCAACATTCTCGGAGGGCGATGTGTGCTGCATGAACATCATGTCGATGTCGTCAAATACGCCCAGGCGGATAAACTCCTGCTTGCCGCCCAGCAGCTTGATCTTGCCTTCGTCGATAAGGCTCTTTCTGTATTCCAGCTCTACGAATTCCTCGGAGGGAACGTGCATAAGGGTGATGTCGCCGTCCAGGTGCTGCATGATGCCGGCTTCGACCAGCGCGTATGCAACGCCGACTACCGATGTGGCCTGTGAGTTATGGCCGCAGCAGTGAGCTGCCTTTGTTACGGGGTCGGCATAGGGATGGTTGGGAACAACAACGGCGTCCAGCTCGCCCATAATGGCGATCTTAGCCTTATGGTCGCGGCCCTCGAGGGGGGTCAGGATGCCTGTGATGGCAACACCGTCCTTATACTTAAGGCCCAGCTTGTCAAGGTGAGCCTTCACCTTTTCGGCTGTCTTGAACTCCTTATAACCCAGCTCGGGTTCTTCAAAAATGGACTGATTAAGGGCAATGAGCTCGTCTGCGTGTTTGTCGATTACCTCGCAAGCAGCTTTCTTCATTTCCTGTACTGTCAAAACAGACACTTCCTTTCGTGTTTTATTATGATAGTTTAATTATACACTGATGCCGCGCCTTTTTCAATCGCAAAGGTCTTTTTCATGTATTTGACCAAATCGTTTTGGTTGAAGTTGATAATATACATCCATATATGATGGTTTCGGTGAAGGCGGGCGTGCAATGCACGCCCCTACAGGGTGTTTTTCCGTAAGACTGTTGTAGGGGCGAGCAGTGCTCGCCCGCGTAACCAAAAAATTATTATTAAGAAACTGACGCAATCTTGATAGACTTCCCGGCACATTTGGGTTATAATGGCATAGTCGCTCCTTGCGGCATAATATTACAGACATTACGGAGAGAGTAGATATGGAAAAGGAAAAGACCGACCCCAGACAGCCGAAAGGCCCCCCTATCAAAAAGAATGTAAGCAGCGAGAGCTTTGTCTTCTTTGCCCTGTTCATCGGGTTTTTTGCCCTCATTGGAAGTCAGATGGGCGTAGTAAATATGCTCAACACAATGATGAACACGGCCTATCAGCTGCTGCTCGACACCATATTCTATATTATGGCCATTGCCGTCCTTGCCGGTGCGGTAGCCGCCCTCTTTGTCGAGTTCGGCATCGTTTCGGTCATCAACAAGGTGCTTTCGCCCCTTATGAAGCCGATATACGGCCTGCCCGGCGCCAGCATCATCGGCGTTCTGGCCACCTATCTTTCCGATAATCCCGCTATTCTGACCCTTGCCGACGATCAGGGCTTCCGCCGCTATTTCAAAAAGTTCCAGCTGCCTGCCCTCACCAACCTCGGAACAGCCTTCGGTATGGGCCTTATCATCACTACCTTTACAATGGGCATCCCCTCGCCCAACGGCGAGAGCTTTGTCACAGCCGCCCTCATCGGCAACCTCGGCGCCATCATCGGCTCGGTGGTCAGCGTTAGAATAATGCTCTGGTTCACATCCAGGCACTACGGAACCGAAGAGATGTGCGACGTGGGCGAGCTCGAGGGCGAGGTCCTCGAGGGCTACCGCGTTGTGCGCAGCGGCGGAGTGGGCAGCCGATTTATGAATGCCATGCTGGAAGGCGGCAAGTCGGGCGTCGACATGGGCCTTTCGGTAATCCCCGGCGTTCTTATCATCTGCACCATCGTAATGATGCTGACAAACGGCCCCTCTGAGAGCGGCGCATACACCGGCGCGGCATACGAGGGCATCGCCTTCCTTCCCATGGTGGGTGAAAAGCTCCAGTTTGTCCTCCGTCCCCTGTTCGGCTTCACCAGCGCGCAGGGCGTGGCGGTTCCCATCACGGCGCTCGGCGCTGCCGGCGCTGCCATCGGCCTTATCCCCTCGATGGTGCAGAACGGGCTGGCAGGCGGAGTCGACATTGCGGTGTTCACAGCCATGTGCATGTGCTGGAGCGGATATCTTTCGACCCACGTTGCCATGATGGACAGCCTCAAGTGCCCCGAGATGACCTCCAAGGCTATCATCAGCCACACGCTGGGCGGAATCGTGGCCGGTGTTTCGGCGCATTGGATCTATGCCCTGCTGTTTTAAGCGAATATAAAATTATCCCTGTCCACAAGCTGTGGACAGGGATTTTTTCATATATGGCTCCCTTGTGCAAAGGGAGGCATTACTTAATACTGCTCGAAGATGCGCTTGATCTCGGCGGGATCTTCGGTGACAGCCAGAGCAAACCTCAGAAGGACCGAAGCCTTGTGGGGGTTGAGGTCGTGGGAGGGAATGATGCGGTCGGTGCCCATCTGGAAGGCATCGGAAACACCGCCGGTGGTGACACGGCTGCTGCGGACAAGGATGGGCAGGCTGCCTGCATCGGGGTTGTTCTCAGCCTTGTAGGCCGCGCCGATCTCGCGGATGATGCCGCCGTTGCCGCTGCCTGCGGTGACGATGCCCTTGTCGCCCTTTGCGACTGCGGCCTTGAAGAGGTTGTCGTCGCAGCCCTGATACATATAGAGGATCTCAACACGGGGCATGGGGTCGAGGCGCATGCCTGCAAACTCGGACGAGGCGGTGTGGCGCTTTACGGGCTTATAGGCATAATCGACTTTGCCGTCGCGGACCGTGCCCAGAACGCCGTAGAGGGGGGCCTGGAAGGCATCGGTCTTGAAGGTGGAGAACTTGACTCCGTCGCGGGCCGAAAGGATAAGATCGTTCATCGAGATGACAACGCCCATGCCGCGGGATGCGTCGGAGGCGGCGCAGCATACGGCATTATAGAGGTTCAGCAGGCCGTCGGAGCTGATGACGTGGGCAGGACGCATGGCGCCGGTGACGACAACGGGCTTGTCGCTTTTCACGGTCAGGTTAAGGAAGAAGGCTGTCTCTTCCATGGTGTCGGTGCCGTGGGTGACGATGATGCCGTCGCAGTCGTCGGAACCCAGCAGCTCGTTGATGCGTGCCGAAAGGTCAAAAAGGTCGCTGTCTGTGATAGCCGAGCTGGGCTTGAGGAAGATCTGCTCGGCCGACATCTGAGCGATGTCGGAAAGCTCGGGGATCTGAGCTACCAGTTCGTCGACGGGGATGACCGAGGGCTTATAGCCTTCGGTGGAAACGCGGCTGCGTGCCTCGGAGGCGATGGTGCCGCCGGTGGCGATAAGATGTATTTTCTTAAGATTGTGACTTTCCATAACGATCTCTCCTGAGAATATATTTTTATAACCAAATTATAGCACAGCCATGATAAAAGTCAAAGGGAAAAGGCCCCCATTTGGGGGCCTTTGGATATAATGATTTAGTTGGAGCCGGGGATCATCTGGGAAAGGAGCATAGTAACAAGCTCTTCGATGGTAACTGTGAGCTCGCCTTCGGCAGGGCCGGTGAGGGGAGCCTTGGAGGTTTCGCTGATCTGCGATTCGGCATCGATCATCACTTTTGCAAGGTCGACGACTTCGATATCAACGTCAACTATGCTTTCCTCCATGTCGCCTTCCACCTTCATGGACATTTCAAACATATCGGTCATAGCCATATACATATCGGCCTCGGTATAGTCGATCATGTCGTTCTTGACGATCGCCTTCATATTGAAGCTGAAGTCGATATCTTCGCCGTAATAAAGCTCGGCCTCTTCGGGAGACATAATTGCGCCGAGGATATCATTTTCGTCGCACTTGAGGGTATAGGTCGTTGTCGAGCCGCGTGTCTTGACGGTAAAGAGCTCGTCGCCCATAACTCCGCTGAAAATGGTTGCGAGATAGTATGCGGCATATTCGGGAGGCTGATATCCCATCTCTGCGCCCATCTGGCCGTCTTCGCACATGAGCCTTATCAGCTTACCGATGGTGAAGTCTTCGCTGCGGGCAAGAGCCATGATCTGCTCGTTCATGTCGGGTGCGCCCTGTACCTCGGGAACGGGAACACCAAGCCAGCCGTTTTCGGGGATGATGCCCGATGTTGCAAGGGCAAGGAGGGGGCTGCGGAGATAGAAGCCCTTTTCGGTGCTTACTATCATGTCGAACTCGGTGCCGTTAAAGCTTTCGATGGCCTTAACGACCTCTTCGCCGCCCTCTTCGATAAGGGTCTTTTCATAACCGCCGAGGTCGATGTCCATCTCGTATGTGCCCGATACATTAGTGCCGTCGGTGATGGAGGTGCCGTCAAGGGTCAATTCCATGGGGTTGCGGCTGTAGCCGTCGATGGTCAGGCCGAGGGTGATTTTGTCGTCGCTCTTGAAGTTCTTGCCTTCATCAAGCTGGGCATTGGAGGCCTTGATAGAGGCCTTCATCATAGCATTGATGTTGGTGAACTGCGAGTCGATATCGGCTGTGACGGCATCCCAGTCGACGATATAGGCGGTCGAAAGCTCGTGTACCCATGTTACCTTAAGGCCAAGGGTCTCGCCGATGAAGCGGACGGGAACATAGGTGCGGCCGGTGGTGTTGTCGATATAGGGTGCAACATCCATGTGGACCGATGTGAGCTTGTCTTCGTCATACTCATAGGTCATCACCTTCGAGCCGATAGCCAGCTTCATTACCGAGCCGTCGGCGAAGGCTGCCTCGATATTGCCGTTGTCATAGGTGACGGTGGCGCCCAGGCCTTCGAGGATAGCTCTGAAAGGAACCTGTGTGCGGCCGTCCTTAAGAACGGGGGCAGCATCGGTGAAGGTCATATAGTTGCCGCAGAGCCATACATTAACGCCGTCGGGATAAGGCATACCGGCCTTTGCGGATGTGACGGCATCCTGTTCAAGCTTGGCAAGATACTCCTCGAAATCCTTGGCAATAAGGTCTTCGATCTCTTCCTGTGTTGCGTCGGGCGGGGCGACGACTATTCCGGTCGTGCTGTCGTTATAACCGATAATATCTTCCGGCTCAACGGCAAAAGCCGTTACGCTCAGCGAAAGCATCATCGAAAGGGTGATTAGTACAGCAAACAGTCTTTTCATATTTTTCTATCCTCCTAGTATAAAATTATTGTATTACTATTTTATCATAGTACATTAAATATGGCAATATTGCATGTAACTACCTTAAAGATTTTTTAAGAAATGGGGTATGTGCCCATAGCCTTGATGGGGAAGGGGGCATGGCCAAACACCCGTCATGCCTACGGCATGCCACCCTCTTTCAAAAGAGGGCTAAGAGAACGTTTCCAAGGCTCCTTTTGAAAGGAGCTGGCACCCGAAGGGCGAATGAGGTTTGGAAAAATGGCTCCCCTGTGCAAGGGGAGCTGTCGTCTTTGACGACTGAGGGGTGGTCACGGCGAGCTCCCGTCAATCCCTCCGGGTTCGCTTTGCTCACCCACCTCCCTAAGTGCCCTTGGGGTATTACACAAGGGAGGCAAGAAAAGGC
>JAFQVZ010000046.1 GCA_017407765.1 Clostridia bacterium
CTTGCCTTGGCCTTCTTAGCCATGGACATAAGGGTGCTTGTATTGATGACATGATCACCATAGGGGATCTTAGGGCTCTTTGTGGTAAGCTTGCGCGCGATCTTGGCAACTGCAGGCAGCGAGTCGTTTGCCGAGATAACGATGATGTCGGAAACATTGATCTTGTCGCGAATATGCTCGACCTTGGGCCATGCCAGGTCAATAGTGATAAGCACCTTGGACTTTACATCAACGATGGCATCGGTGATGCGGCTTGTGTCCATACGGGGGTCGACAAGATTGCTGATGGCGCCGATCTTGTTGAGGGCATACATCATATAAATAGTCTCGGGAGTTGTTACCGAAAGGAAGGTGACGATGTCGCCTGCCTTGACGCCGAGAGCTGCAAAAGCATCGGCGGCGCGCTCGATCTTCTCCAGCAGCTGAGAATGATTCCAGCTTGTGCCGTAATAATGAAGCGCCTTGCCTTTGGGGGACTTTTCAAAGATTTTCTTGATGTACTGATAAATGGTCTCACGAGGCATTTTCACCTTGAGAGATTCGGGAGGAAAATACTTAAGCCATGGTTTTTCGACCGAAGGCCTATGCTCCACCTTGGTTGTCAGATTGCTCACGGGAAAGTCTCCTTTTTTATAATTCAATTTCTTTATCCACAATTTTATGTATAATTCTTCCTACGCAATTAGAATACCATATATTAGGACATACTGCCATACTCCATTTATCATAAAAGAATACAAAAAATTATCTATGATATATACGCCTTGCACAAAGCAGTATATATATACTTATATCGCCAAAATCACCATGCAGAGAATCGCCGCATGGTGATTTTATTATTATTTGAAGAATGCCGCTGCAGGGCCGCGCTCGAAGTCGCCCAGCAGCTCGCCAAGGGTGGTCTCGCCCCAGCTGTAGTCGCTGAGATAGCTGCCCTTGAACAGGTTAGCGTACTCGGGCTTGCCCGAGAGGTATTCATAGAGATCGCAGCCGAAGTTCTCGACCACCGCTCTGCGCCTGCCGTCTATCGACACGGCAATGTCGCCGATGCCGTATTCATCAAGAGTGTTTCTGAGCCTAAGCGCCACCTTGCGGCACCTCGCCAGGGTGACCGGGTTGACATCCTCGTCCTCCCAGAGGCTGCTGATGATCTGCTCGGCAGTTACAAAGCCGCCGCGCCTGTCAACAAGCAGAGCCATGAGCTCCTT
The DNA here is from genome assembly GCA_017407765.1 of Clostridia bacterium. GTDB lineage: Bacteria > Bacillota > Clostridia > Oscillospirales > Butyricicoccaceae > RGIG1902. The sequence goes on from JAFQVZ010000046.1 coordinate 1,209, forward strand.
CGACTTCTTGCTTCGGAACACCACCGGCTCGTCGTCGACGAATACATCGAAATAGCCAAAGGTACGGACATAGACCTTTTTGCCGGCCTTCTCTCGCTCGACCTTCTGCAGGTGGGGCTCGAGAGGAGCCTTGGGCGCCGGACTTTCCTTGATATCGTAGAGAAGGATGTATCTGGGGCCTGTGCCGTCACCCGTCCTTTCCGAGCATACGGCCTTTACCCTCTGAGGAAGACCGGTAAACATACTTATATATGTAAACTCGGCTTCACCGACCTCGAGGACCTTATAGAATGCCTCTACCGGCAGTCCGGTCCTCGAAACGAAGTCCTCCACCTTGTTGGGCTTGCCGTAAAGCTTTTTCCACTCTTCTTCGGAATATTTGAAGAAACGATAGGCATTATCGTTGCCATAGAGAGGCGTTACATAGCCGTTTTCGTATTCAAAGGCGACCATACCGTCGGAGAACTGCCTGAAAAAGCTCTGAACATTACCTTTAAGAGCCTCATACTGAGCCTTGAGTGCATTGGTTTCGTTTGCATCAAAGTCATATCTGATGCAGAAAAGGCTTCTGCTCGAACTTACTCTAAGGAATATGCCGGCATACTGCTTGAGCTCGCCATAAGAGGATATGGCCTTGAACTTGATGCTGAGAGGCTTGCCGTCTTCGCTTCTGCCGCGCTTGGCAAAACCATCCTGCAGGAAAGACAGAACACGCTCGCAGTCCTCTTCTATAATAGTGTTATATACCCACTGCCTTGTAGCATCGTTAAGGATCATGGGAATGCCCTTGATCCTGCCGAAGGGGCTGCGCTGATGGCCATGGATATATGTTACTATCTGCTCGTTGAAGTCGCACTCGAAAATCTTGTCATATACGTCAGACAGCGCCGCAAGATAGCGGTCGCGCTCGGTGGCTTTACGAGCCTGATAGTCCTTGGTTACGTCGATAAGAACGCTTTGGAACTCATCAACATTTATCTCGTTCTTGACCTTTGTTATCCAGCCGAAAAAGCGGCCGCGTGTGCCGTCGCATCTGAGAATGCTGATCTCTCCGACAACAGGTTTGGATGTGGCAGAAGCCCTCTCAAGGTATTCGGCCATTTTGGGCCTGTCCTCGGGGGGGAACAGCATAAATATATTGTCGCTGCACATCTCAACAAGCTCACGCAGCCCCTCGCCGACCTTGGGGAACCTGAGCATGCTGAGCATTCGCTCGTTGACATATGTGATCTTAGGGTTTTTGTCGCAGGTATACTTTATAAAACCGCAGGGAACAGTCTCGTTAAGAAAACGAAGGTCATAATTCTCGTTCTTGAGCGGAGTGATGTCGCTCAGCACGGAATATGCGACCATTGTTCCGTCGTCCATCTTCTGTGTTGTGGCTGTATCGCTTACAAATGTTACGTGTCTTTCTTTGTCCACTATCCTATACTCGGTCGAGGCAGACTTATCCCCTCTCTCAAGTTTTCGGATGAACTCGGAATATACTTCGCGGTCTGCCGGATGGATCAGGTCGGCATAATGATCCTCGCTATCATCCAGCAGCTCTTCAGACGTGAATCCCGTCATATCACAGAGATTCTTGCTGACATAAGCCAGATGAACAGGCTCGCTTAAAATATACTCGTGGAAGCCGGTCACGTGACGGCTGAGTATCTCTTCTACATTTCCCAAAATTTTACCCATGTTTACTCCTGCTTTGCGGATATATTTCATCCTTCGGTAGATTCCGACAGGAAGTTGCAGTTAAATATATTTTAATATGCCAAAAGTATTTAGTCAACCGAACTAAATACTTTTCAGCATAATTATTGTCAATTTTATCAAAAGTTTAGAAAGTCTCGGTAACGCTTACATAGTTTGCATCGTTTGAGATATAGGCTTCGACCCAAGGAAGGTTGATCTGATAACCTACCGAATAGGTACTGGGATCGTATCTGACCCACCCTGCCTCGGGATCGAAAGCCTTGACCCACGCATGATATTTGCCGTCTGCCAGATATCCGAACTCCATCTTGGCAGCAATTCCGCGGCTGCGGAGCATTCCGCACATAAGAGCCGCATAGTCGATGCAGATGCCGCTTTTTCTTTCGAGGATAGCATCGAGGTTGATTTCTTCAAAAGCAAGCGCGCCGCTCTGAGCATCGGTTTTTCTATTGTAATCGTATGTGATCCCGGTGGCCACATAACGGTGGATGGCGTTTATCTGTTCTTTAACGGAAACGCAGCCTGCGGTGATGGACGCTGCTGCAGCTTCCGTCTTAGGAGCAGAACAGATATTGATTTTATGATTAGAAAATAAGAAAGGCTTTATGGGGTCGGCCGCTTCGACAATAACGTCGGTCTGGCCGCGGTTGTAATAGAGGTTGTCGTATGCGTGCTCATAAACCTTGATGGTGTATGTGCCGCTGCCGTTTGTCAGGCCCAGGGTCTTCCAGCCCTGCTCATATGTGAGGCCGGTCACGTCAAACTCGTTGTCTTTATATATATAAACGCGGATGTCTTTGTCGGTCTTTTTGTTATACCTGATGCTGATGTATCCGTCGTTTCTGCTTTCGGTGTCAAGGGAGAAGTACTGTGTATCAACCGTGGAGGTCTGGGCTGTTTTCTTTGCCCCTGCCACCGATACCTTGACCGAAGCTGCGGCCGCTGTTCCGACTGTTGCCATGATGATGGCGGCTGCAAGAACGATATTCACGATCCTTTTAAGCATGGTCTTCATTGTGCTTCTCCTTTCCAGGCATCTTGTTTATGCCTTTGTAAAAAATACTATGGTCACGCTGCTTCTGTTCTCGTTGCAGGTATAGCAGGTGTATCCGCCGCGATTGACTTTTGAGATCGAGCGGCCGTCGCTTGTTATAATGTCGTTTCCCACATTGGTTCCGGTGGTTATTCCTGTGCAGATAAAGGTCTGTCGGCCTTCGCTGGTTTCAAGATAGGCTTCCATGCCGGTCCGGCAGCTCTTGATGGCGTTGAAGCCCTGATAATTATGGTCGGCTACCAGGTGCTGGCCCAGTGCGTAAAAGAGGCCTGCGCTGTCGGCTGCATCTACGACCGACTGCGAGCTGCTGTCGAATGCCGCAACGTCGACTCCCACTTCGGGGATGACCCAGCGGCCTATCGCACCTCGCGCCTCGCTTGAATCGATCACCTTGCTTCGGCATCCCGCTTCGTCATGTCCGCTTCTGCCGCAGTATCCGCAGGCTGCGAGTCCTGCCTGAGGAACGTATACCGCTGGTTCTTTTATAGACTCAAGAACGATTTCTTCAACTACCGTCTGCTGGATCTTTTCTTCAGACGTCGACTCTATCGCTGCCAGAGGTTTTTCGGCCTCTTTGATCTTTACCGCCGTTCCCATTGCGCTTCCCGAGCCTATCTGAGCTATGCAAAGTGTGATCGCAAGGGCCTGTTTTATAATTGTGGATTCGCCTATCA
>JAFQVZ010000047.1 GCA_017407765.1 Clostridia bacterium
GGAGAAAAATACAGAAAATATTTTAATTTTTGCGAAAATATTCTTGACAAAACGAAGATGTTGGTTTATTATGCATTCAAAATAAAAAACGCAAAGGCGTTGACGAAGAGAGTAGCCCGACCCGAAAAGGCGCAGAGAGCTTCCGGCTGGTGTAAGGAAGCGCGAGTAGGCGGCGGCGAAGTACACTTCCGAGCTGCGGTCCGAAAGGCTTATGCCGAGTAGGCGCCGACGGTGCTCCACCGTTATCGGGAGGGACATTTGATGGAATGTCGTGCGTAACAGGTGGTTTAAGGTTTTGTCCTATTACGGGCAAAACCTTTTTTGTTTTCCCGGCCAGAAGCATCCCCCCTATTTACAGGCACGACGGCACAGACACAGAAAGGAAAACAAAAACCATGAAGAAGATGAAGAAGATCACATCCATACTGCTGGCGCTCCTCCTGGCGCTGGGCATGCTGGCCTCCTGCGGCGGCAGCGAAGAGGAGATCAAGGAAGAAGCGGACGGTCAGCAGCAGACAGAGCAGCAGCCCGAAGAGAAGCCCGAAGAAAAAGACGAAGAGCCCGCGAAGCAGGCCCATGCCGATTCGATCGTGCTGGCCATCAAGGACGAGCCACCCACGCTCAACCCCTATGACCATGCATCGGTAGCCTCCGGATACATGAACCAGCTGACCTTCAACAGCCTGTTCACAATCGACCTCGACACCCTTCAGCCTATCCCCGACCTCGTAGATACATACGAGAACGTTGACGATGTCACATGGAACTTTAAGCTCAAGGAGGGCATCAAGTTCCACGACGGCACCGACCTGACAGCCGAGGACGTCAAGGCCTCGCTGGCATTCAGCCGCGAGTTTGTATCCTCCACCCAGTACAACAGCTTCTGGACAGAGGTAAAGGTGGTTGACGACCTCAACTTCACCATCATCACCGACGGCCCCTATGCCAAGATCCTCGACGACCTGGCATCCAACTGCAACTCCATCGTTCCCAGCGAGCTCATCGCGTCGGGCAACGACTTCAATACAAACCCCATCGGCTCCGGCCCCTATAAGTTCACTCACTGGGAGCTGGGCGACCATCTCACCTTCGTTAAGAACGAAGAATACTTCGATAAAGATCACATGCCCACCATCACCGACATGACATGGCGCATCATCCCCGAGGGCTCTTCCCGCACCATCGCCCTTGAGACCGGCGAGGTCGACGTTGTTGTAGACGTCGAATCCAACGATGTAGAGCGCATCCGCGAGGCCGAAGGCCTCGAGCTTCAGGAAGTCGAAGGCCTCCGTGTTGCCTTCTTCGCCCTTAATATGGAAAACCCCATGTTCGCAGACGCAAAGGTACGCCGCGCCATCAACAGCCTCCTCGACAAGGAAGCCATCGTTCAGGTAGCCGTAAACGGCCAGGGCGTTGCCTCGGTCAGCATGGACCCCGCACCCTACGCCGGCGTTACGCAGGAAAACGGCGCCATCTTCGACAAGGATGCCGCAATGAAGCTCTTTGACGAGGCCGGTGTCGACCCCTCCACACTCAAGTTCAGCGTTATCTGCTTTGACGACACGACCCGCCGCACAGCCGAGGTCCTTCAGGGAATGCTTCAGGAGGCCGGCATCACAATGGAGATCGAGTCGCTCGACTTTGCGGCATGGCTCGAGCGCTACCTCGCAGGCGACTTCGAGGCATCCCTCGGCGGCTTCTCCTCCTCCAATGTTCTGACATACATGAAGGGTCTGTGGCACACATCGACCATCGGCGCCACAAACGGCTCGCGTATCAGCGTTCCCGAGCTTGACGCCCTCATCGAAAAGGCCCTCATCACCCTCGACGAGAGCGAGCGCACCGCGGTCGTCACCGAGATCTCGAAGATGGTAAACGAGCTCAACCCCTTCATCCCCCTTTACACATCGACAGTCATCCGTGCGTTTGACTCTGACCTTCAGGGCCTGCAGGTAAGCTCCTCCGGACGTATCTACTGGTCCGACCTCCATTGGGGAGAATAAGGGTTTACCAAAACGATACTTTTAAGCACAAAGATAACTTTGCCGAAACTTTTTTGAAAAAATCTCTTGACAAAGCGAAATAAAAGGGTTAATATCTGTACCATCGAAAAGAAAATACCGAAAAGACAGTGACGGAGAGAGTAAGCCGATCTGAAAGGCGCAGAGAGTTCCCGGTTGGTGTAAGGGAACGCGAGTAAGAGAAGCCGAAGTTCACTCCCGAGTCGCGGCCTCAAAGGGATTTATCCCCGGTAGGAGCCGCCGGCACTCCCCCGTTACAGGGAGGGGCATTTGATGGAATGCCACGTAACAGGTGGTTTATAAATGTTGGCTCAGCGCCTTCATCCTTTTACGGATGAGGGCGCTTTTTTTATTCCCCGGAAAGAAGGTGTATAAGGCTATGAAGATGGCCGCTGTATTTAATAGAACTCTTTCGAATAACGACTGATGTAACTTAAATATATGATTTTTAACCCGGAAAGAGGAAACTGATATGATATCCAAGAAGCTTATGGCCCTTATAATGGCTCTCATAATGATGGCGGCTCTTATTGCCGGCTGCGCAGGCGGCGAAGAGAAGCCCGATGAAGATAAAAAGGAAGAGCAGCAGAACACCCAGCAGCCCGAAGACGAAGGCACCGAGCAGCCTGAGGAACCCGCCGACACCCATGACGACACGCTGATCCTCGCCATGGCCAGCGAGCCCACCACCCTCAACCCCTATGACCATGCCGCCGTCACCTCGAGCTATATGAACCAGCTGACCTACAACAAGCTGTTCCGCCTCGATGTCGACACTCTCGAGCCCGTGTGCGATCTTTGTGAGAGCTATGAGAATATCGACGAGCTGACATGGCGTTTCAAGCTCAAAGAGGGAGTTAAGTTCCACGACGGAAGCGAGCTCACGGCCGAAGATGTCAAGGCGTCGCTTGAATATGCACGCACATTCACTGCTTCCGACAAATACACCAAGTTCTGGAGCACAGTCACCGCCCTCGACACATACACGGTCGAGATCAAGACCCACACCCCCTATGCCCTGATCCTCAACGACCTTGCGACCAACGGCAACACCATCCTCCCCAAGGCCCTCATCGACTCGGGCAACGACTTCAACATCAACCCCATCGGCACCGGCCCCTATAAGTATGTCGAATGGACACTGGGCGAGAAGGTCACCTTCGTAAAGAATGAAGATTACTTCGATAAGGATCACCAGCCTCACATTACAAACCTCGTATGGAAGATCATCCCCGAAGGCACATCCCGCACCATCGCCCTCGAGGCCGGCGAGATCGACATGATCATCGACGTCGACACGAACGACATCTCCCGTATGGAAGAGAACGAAGATATCTCGGTCCTCTCGGTCCCCGGAACAAGAATGTCCTTCTTCGGCCTCAACAACGAGCGCGCACCCTTCGATAATATTGATTTCCGCCGCGCCATCATGGCAGCCATCGACCGTCAGGCCGTTATGGAGGTTGCCGTAAACGGCCAGGGCAGCGTTACAACCTCCCCCAACCCCCAGACCTTCCAGGGCGCCAACGAGGAAGGCACCATCGGATATGACGTCGAGGCCGCAAAGCAGTATCTTGCAGCATCGGGCGTTGATGTGTCTTCCCTCTCCTTCACCTGCATGACCTACACCGACGAGACCCGCCGCACAGCCGAGGTCATCCAGGCATATCTGCAGGAGCTGGGCATCCACATGGAGATCGAGTCGCTCGACTTCGCGGCATGGCTTGAGCGTCTGCTGGCAGGTGACTTTGACACCAGCGTCGGCGGCTATACGGCATCCGACCTGCTGACCTACATGAAGGGCATGTGGCACTCTATCTCCATCGGCGCATCCAACCTCGTCCGTCTTAACGACCCCGAGATCGACGCCATGATCGAGAAGGCCGAACAGACCCTCGACAGTGAGGCGCGCACACAGCTCCTCAGCGATATCTGCACCAAGATCAACGAGAAGTCGCTGATGGTGTCGCTCTACACCACCACCTATGTCAGAGCCTATAATTCCGACCTTCAGGGCATGGACTGCAGCGCAGCAGGCTACACCATGTATCAGGATCTGTACTGGGCAGAGTGAGAAATACAAAAAGGCCGCCTTCGGGCGGCCTTTGTTGAGGGAATAGGTAAGAGGGAATAGGTAATAGGTGTCTTGTAGGGGCGATTCACGAATCGCCCGACCGGGCTTACCGTGGTATCCCTCCACCACCTAACGGTGGTCCACCTCCCTTTAGGCAAGGGAGGCAAGAAAAGGCTTCCCCCTGTGTGGGGAAGCTGTCAC
>JAFQVZ010000004.1 GCA_017407765.1 Clostridia bacterium
AAAGAAGTTGTTTTTGAGATGAAGTTCTCCTATGACAAGGACGGCCTTATCGACGGCGTGTGGTATGAGCCTGAAGGAACTAACGTGGTAGAAGTGATATTGAATGCTCAATAAGATATAGGAAAAGACCTCCCGTTTGGGAGGTCTTTTTGAATATCATGCGTTTTTGCCCATTTCATAGGCCTTTTCGAGGTGGGGAGCCAGCTCGAAGCCCTCACGGGAGGTTCTGGGACATACCATCATGCCCTTGTCATTCCAGTGAAGCCTGTTAATGATTACGTTTTTATAGAAGCTGACCGCCTCGTCGCAGCAGTCGGCATCGCCGCCCGAAACAAAGATGGCGGCTGTGTCCTTGCGCTGGAATCGGCCCGCAACATAGAGGGCGTACATACGGTCGATGACAGCCTTGGTCTGGGCCGTGATCTGCCAGAAATAGATGGGCGATGCCAGAACGATCATGTCGGCCTTCTCGATCTCGTCATAGAGGGGGATCATATCGTCCTTCTGGCTGCAGGGGCCGTTTTTGAAGCACTGGGCACAGTGGATGCAGCCGTTTATCTTCTTGCCGGCCACACGGAATTTTACAACTTCATGTCCTGCCTCCTGAGCGCCTTTCATAAAAGCATCGCAGAGCTGGTCGGTGTTCTTGCCTACGCGGGGGCTGCCGTCGATAACAAGGATCTTTTTTGCCATGGTTTTGACCTCCGTATTATTAATGTGTATGGTTTTATCGTAAGTGCAAAATAAAGGTTTGTCAAGTGCCGCCCTTTCTCTTCCACTTGAATATAAAGGTCCGGCATGATAAACTAATTATAATAGAGAGAACAAGGCGGTTTCTGCCGCCGTTTTTAAAGGAAAAAGAGGTAATTATGAGTTTTGATCGCAGTCAGTTCCTGCCGGTCAGCAAAGAGGATATGCTGGCCCGCGACTGGTATTATTATGATTTTCTTATCATCACCGGCGATGCCTATGTCGACCATCCTTCTTTCGGCTCGACAGTGATCGGCCGTGTGCTTGAGGCCGCAGGCTACAGAGTAGCTATTATGGCTCAGCCCGACTGGAAGGATCCCGAGGCCTTCAGAGCTCTCGGTAAGCCTCGCTATGGCGTAATGATCTCGGGCGGCAATCTCGACTCGATGGTCGCCCACTATACAGCGGCAAAGAAGCGCCGCCACGACGATGCCTATTCGCCCGGACGTAAGGCCGGCCTGCGCCCCGACCATGCTACGGTGGTTTATGCCAACCGTGTCCGCGAGGTCTTTGGCGATATTCCTCTTGTCATAGGCGGCATCGAGGCCAGCCTGCGCCGCTTTGCCCATTATGATTATTGGGACGACAAGGTGCGCCGTTCGATCATTTTTGACGCACAGGCCGATATTCTCGTCTATGGCATGGGGGAGACGGCCACGCTTGAGATCGCGTCCCGCCTTGCTTCGGGCACTCCCGTAAGCGAGATCACCGATATCCGCGGTACAGCCATTATCGCAAAGCATCCCGCAGTATGCGAATATCCCCGCGTTGAGATACCGTCCTTTGAAGAGGTCACCGAAAGCAAAGAGGCCTATGCAAGGGCCAACATGGTGGAGTATGAAGAACATGATGCCGTCATCGGCAAGGCTGTTGTTCAGCAGCATGGCAACCGATATCTCA
>JAFQVZ010000048.1 GCA_017407765.1 Clostridia bacterium
ACGGCCTGATCCTTGAAGGCGTCGACCGAGCAGAACCACTGAGGTGTGGCACGGAAGATGATGGGGTGCTTACATCTCCAGCAGTGAGGATAGCTGTGGATGATGTCCTCGCTGGCGAAGAGGCTGCCTGCAGCCTTCATGTCCTCGAGGATGACGGGGTTCGACTCTTCGGTTGAGAGGCCGGCGTACTTGCCGGCATATTCGGTGTGGCGGCCGCGGTCGTCGACGGGAACTACCATCTCCATGCCGTAACGCATGCAGGTCTGATAGTCGTCGGCACCGAAACCGGGAGCTGTATGTACGCAGCCGGTACCGGAATCCATTGTTACATACTCGGCGCAGACAAGGCGGGATGTCTTGTCGAGGAAGGGATGCTTGGCCAGCATGTTCTCGAAGAACTGGCCGGGATGCACCTCGACGATCTCGAACTCGTCGAAGCCGCCCAGCTTCATGACCTTGTGTGTCAGAGCCTCGGCCATGACATACATCTCGCCGTTGGGTGCCTTGACGATGGCATAGCTGTCGCGGGGATGTGTTGCGATGGCAAGGTTGCCGGGCAGGGTCCAGATGGTCGTTGTCCAGATGACGAAATAGAGCTTGGAAAGATCCAGATGCGAAAGCTTGCCCTGGTCGTCATGCATGGGGAACTTTACATATACGGTGGTGCAGGGATCGTCCTTATACTCGATCTCTGCCTCGGCGAGAGCTGTCTCGTCCTTGGGGCACCAGTAAACGGGCTTGAGGCCCTTGTAGATATAGCCCTTCTTGAACATCTCGCCAAAGACCTTGACCTCCTCTGCCTCGAAGGCGGGGTCCATTGTCTTATAGGGATGCTCCCAGTCGCCCATCGCGCCCAGGCGCTTGAAGCCGCCCATCTGGATGTCGATGTACTTCTGAGCATAGTTGTGGCAGGCTGTGCGGAACTCGGGGATGCTCATCTGCTTGCGGTTGAGCTTCTGTTCCTTGATGATGGCCGATTCGATAGGCATGCCGTGGTTATCCCAGCCGGGGATAAAGGGTGTGTAGTAGCCGCGCATGGCCTTCATTCTTACGATGAAGTCCTTCAGCGACTTGTTGAGCGCATGGCCCATGTGAAGGCTGCCGTTGGAGAACGGAGGGCCGTCGTGCAGCGAAAAGCGGGGCTTTCCTTCGTTCTTTTTAAGCAGCTCGTTATAGATATCCAGCTTCTCCCAATTCTCGAGCATGCCGGGCTCGCGGTTGGGCAGGCCGGCACGCATGGGGAACTCTGTCTGGGGGAGATTGATGGTCTGGTTATAATCCTTGCCCATTTTGATTTTTCTCCTTATTCCTCTTCTTTATAGTCTTTTCCGAATCTCAGGTCGGTAAACTTGATCCTTGTGGAATCATCGATGTCGGGCTCGGGAACATACTGGCGGGTCTCCTGGACCTGCTCGGCCTGTTTCTCGAGGTCGACTGTATCTTCTTCGTCTTCTGCCGCTTTCTCTTCGGCAGGCGCCTCTTCTTCGAAGCTGATCTCAAAGCTCTCGGCGGCTGCGGCCTGCTGTGCCTTGAGGTCCATGCCCAGCTGCTGGGCGGTCTTCTCGGCGAGGAGCTCGAAATTATCCATGTTCTCGCCGATAACGCGGATCTGCTCTTCCATCATGCCGCGGATAACAACGGCATATTTGGCAAACTCGCTCTTTGCCAGCTCGAGCTTGCGTCCCTCGATCTCGGTCTCGGCGCGAATGTCGCTTGCGCGGTTCTCGGCCTCGAGTCGGGCGGAGCGGAGGATCTGCTCGGCCTCGGCCTGGGCTCTGGCAACGGTCTCCTGCGCTGTTACCTGGGCGTTATAGAACGACTTTCTCATCTGCTCGTCTACCATGCGGTATTCCTCGAGCTTGTCGACAAGCGCACGCATCTTGCCCTTGAGGGTCATATTTTCTTTATAAAGAGCGGTGTAGTCGCTGAGGACGGTGTCCAGAAAATCTTCTACATCCTCTTTGTTATAGCCGTTAAAGGATTTGGCAAACTTTACATCCTGAATGTCCTGAGGTGTAAGCAAAAGGTATCCCCCTCCCAAAAATTATCCGGGGAGAAGGCTTTCGCCCCTCCCCTTTTATCTCTCTTAAAGCATCATCATCAGAATATCGATGAGGATATATGTGACGAGAAAAGACATATCCAGCGGAAAGCTTCTCAGCGCCGGGATATTCCAGAGCAGCGTCCTGACCGGCATGATAATGGGCTCGGTCACCTGATAAAGGATGCCGTCGAGGGTCGAGCCGCGGAGCGAAGGGATCCACGACATGATGGCCCTGACCAGCATGGCGAACTGCAGCAGGCTCAGAAGGCTGTAGGCCATCGACCTGACCATGGAATAGATAAAATACATTGCCGGGACCTCCTGTTATCAGATATAGAGGCCGTTGCTCTCCAGCTCGTCGATCAGGTCGCCGAGAATGTCTACGTTATAGGGTGTGATCATATAGGTGCTGTTGGCGACCTTCTTGATCTTGCCTTCCTGGGCGTATGCAACGCCGCTGAGGAAGTCGATAAGACGTCTTGCAACTTCCTTATTGGTCTGCTCAAGGTTGATGACGACGGTCCTGCGCTCGCGGAGGTGATCTGCGATCTCGGGGGCATTGTCATATCTCTCGGGCTTTACCAGCACGACCGAAAGCTGAGTCGTGGCATTGATATTGACTACCTTATTATTTGTGCTGCGTCTGAAATCGGGTGCTGCAGGCGCAGGCTTTTCCTCTTCTTCCTTTCTGGAAGCGCGAACGGGAGTAAACTCTTCGTTTTCGTCTTCGTCGTCGCCGTTGGCCCACTTCTTCAGGTCATCTATAAAGCTCATCTATGCTTTCTCCTCTCAATTATTTTTATGGAAAACGGCCTGTCCCGCAAAAATGCAGACACGACCACTAAAGCCTCATGACAAAGCTTATCTATATTATCGTATTTTTTTGTCATTATGTCAATAAACCGGGGGCATTTATTTTAAAGATTCATGCTTTTTTCAAACATTTCGGCACGATTTCCGGCATTTTTCAATGACTTGGTTTATTTCATGACCTTATTGACCTCAAGGTTCTTTCCCTTGATGATCATTTTGTCATAAAGATAGAGTCCGCTGGAGGTGCTGTCGGAGGGCTCGGCGATATAATAGCCGTCGCCCTGATAGACCCAGTCTATGGGCTTGAACTTCATCACGGCGCCGCTGAGGCAATAGACGCCCCACTGCCCGTCCAGCTGATGAAGGGCCTCGCCGGGGACCATGATGCCGGTGTAGCTGCGCTTGACCACGTCGGCCGTCTCGACGGCTGTGCCGAGGAAGCTGTGGTCGACATAGCCGCACTTAAAGATGAGTATGGCCCTGTCGTCAAAATACGACACCTTCTCAACCCTGCCCGTAAGAGGGTCGGCGAGGATGTCGGGGAAGGACAGCGACGCCTTTCCGGCACTTTCGATGGGATGGGCATCCTCGGCAGGCAGCTCGCAGACATAGAACCACTCGAAGCCGTCGACGATATAGCCCACCACTCCGTTTTCGGGCTCGCGTCCCTCTTCATGGGAATCTATGAGCTCCGAAAGGCTGTCGGGTGTCAGCGAATACATCTCATCAGGCGTGCAGATGGGCGCCTCGCCCTCGCTGGCCCTTACGAAATAGCCGGGTGTGTCGGCCCTGAGCGAGCCGCCGTTCTGATAGGCATTCCTATAGCCGTTCAGCTCCGACTGCATGGCGGCGATCGACTGTTCAAGGTCGGCTATGCTGCCGCGGGGATACTCGCGGGCGATGACCGACTGGACCAGCTCGGAATAGGCCTCGTCGATGGCCCACGCCCTGCCGTCCGACAGCTCCTTCGACACCTGCTCCAT
>JAFQVZ010000049.1 GCA_017407765.1 Clostridia bacterium
ACCTGCGACCTCACCCCTCTGCCGCTTCCGGCGCGGCGCGCGATCTCGCCCGCCACCTCGTCCGAGCATGAAATAAGCACACCCTCTGCCTCTGTCCTGCGTGAGAGCTCCGAAAGCTCGCGCATGGCGATCTCGATAAGCTCAGCTTCACTTAAAGGCTCAAAACTTATGACCGAATCAATGCGCCCCAGCAGCTCGGGCGGAAACCGCCCCTCAAGGGCCTTCATAAGCCGCCCTTCGTCTCGGGCGCCGAAGCCGGCCGCCCGTCCTTCGCCGCGGCTGCCTACATTTGATGTCATTATGACGATGGCGCTGCGGAAATCGGCCTTGACCCCATCAGAATCGGTCAGCTCGCCCTCCTCAAGCAGCTGCAGCAGCAGGGTCAGCACCTCTGGATGGGCCTTCTCTGCCTCGTCAAACAGCAGAACGCAGAAGGGCCTGCGCCGCACCGCCTCGGTGAGCAGACCTCCCCGGTCATGCCCCACATATCCCGGAGGCGCGCCGATGAGCCGCGACACCGAATGGGCCTCGCGGTATTCGCTCATGTCGAAGCGCACAAGAGCCTTTTCATCACCGAACAGGGCATGGGCCAGCCTCTTGGCAAGATGGGATTTGCCGGTGCCGCTTTCGCCGCAGAAAAGCATGGCGCCCTGGGGCCTGCCTCGCCCCCCGGGAAATGCCATAGCCGCCGAAACTGCCGAGACCGCCGCCTCGACCGCCTTCTTTTGGCCCACCATGCCCTCCATGATGCGCATTCTCAGCTGTTCCGATGTGATCTGTTCGCCGCTCAGAAGGCTCTCAAGGCCGCTCATCTGAGCTGTGACCCTTCTTATATGGTCCGGTGTGAGCATATTCCTGCCCTCGGTCACGGCAAGGGCAGAGGCCTCGTCAAGGATATCGACCGCCTTGTCGGGAAAGCGGCGTAAGGGCAGATACCGCCTGCCCATACGTTCTATGAGCTCCAGCATATCCTCGCCTGCCGAAATGCCGTACCATCTGCGGCAGCTGACAGCCGCCGAACGCAGGATCGACATGGTGAGCTCTCTCGACGGCTCGCAGATGTCGACCGGCCGGTACCGCCGCTCAAGGGCGGCATCGCAAGCGATATATCTGCGGTATTCGCTCGGAGTCGTGGCCCCTATCATCCTGAGCTCGCCCCTCGCAAGAGCCGGCTTAAGGATATTTCCGGCATCTATGGCGCCCTCGGCAGCACCTGCGCCGGCTACTGTGTGAAGCTCGTCGATAAACAGGATTATATCGCCGCAGGCTGCCGCCTCTTCGAGGATATGGCGCAGCTTTTCTTCAAACTCGCCGCGATATTTTGTGCCTGCCACCACATTTGCCATATCAAGGGAGAATATCCTGCAGCCTCTGAGCGAGGGGATAAGCCCCGACGCTATCCTTGCCGCAAGCCCCTCTACCACTGCCGTCTTGCCCACTCCTGCCTCGCCCAGCAGAACGGGGTTGGCCTTGCGCCTGCGGCAGAGGATGCGCACAATGCGGCTCAGCTCGTCATCACGGCCCACAAGGCGGTCATATTCACCCCGTGCTGCCTTTGCCGTCATATCGGTGCCGAACTGCATCAGCAGCTTTGGCTCGCGTGACCGAGCCCGCCGGCTGCCGTCCCGCATCTGAGGCCCCGCAGCACCCGTCATTATTTCATGGGGCTCGGCACCCAGGCTGCATATAAGCCTGAAGGCCGAACAGCCGGTGTCTTCCAGCATGGCTATAAGAATATGGCGCGGCGATATGCCCTCCGAATGGGTCTCGGCAGCTATTCTGGCTGCCCCTTCAAGCACATCGGCCGCCTCACGGCTGACCGACGCGGTATAGCAGCCGGCCTCGCCCCGGCCGCAGCTCTCGAGAACAGCCCTCTCCACCTCGCTTCGGCTCAGGCCGCACAGGTCGAGCCCGCGCCCCACCTGCTCGTCGGAGAAAAGGCCCAGCAGCAGATGTTCGGAGCACAGACAGCTGTGGCTGAAGCTCCGTGCCGAAGTGAATGCCGAGGTCAGCACCTTTTTTGATGCCGCAGTAAACACGCCGTCGGCCATCAGCGCTCCTCCTTATGCCCGCTTGCTTCGGTTAGCCGTGGCAAACGCCCCTCGTGTTCTGTGCTGGCCTGAATATCATTGTCGATCGGTTTGGCTATTTTCATCAATATGCCCCCTTGTCTTTTTAGTACTATTGTTAACAAATTTCTTATAATTTATTTAATGTTGCGGTTGCATTTTTGATTTTATATGCTAAAATAAAGATGTACTACTTAATGTATAGTAAACATTTCAAAACAGGAGGAACTAATAATGGCTTATAAGATTGGTGAAAATTGTGTAGGTTGCGGCGCTTGCGCAGCTCAGTGCCCTGTAAACGCTATCGAGGATAACGGCGGCACATATAAGATCAACCCCGATGTTTGCGTTTCCTGCGGCGCTTGCGCAGCTCAGTGTCCCGTAGAGGCTATTTCCGAGGAATAATCCACGGCTGCCTCGTTAAACACTAAGTTAAACTAACATGGCGGCTTTACCGGCATCGGTAAAGCCGCCATTTCTCTTTATGTGTTATTGAAACCTGCACTTTTTTGGCGTATAATATATAGGTAAATCACTTTAATTTGAAAGGCGGACCCCTAAGTTGGATATTACAAAGTTCACCAGTTACAGAGATAAGATAGTCAAAAGCTGCTCAAAGGTTATCGTCGGCAAGGATGATGCCATCGAGCTCGTACTTACATGCTTCATCTGCTCGGGCCATGTTCTTCTTGAAGACGTTCCCGGCACAGGCAAGACCATGCTGCTGCGCTCTTTTGCCAAGACCATCGGCAGCGCCTTCAAGCGCATCCAGTTCACACCCGACCTGCTGCCCTCCGACCTGACCGGCATCAACTTCTATAACCAGCACACAGGTCAGTTCGAGTTCCGCCGCGGCCCCCTTTTCGCCAACATCATTCTGGCCGAAGAGATCAACCGCGCAACACCCAGAACACAGTCGAGCCTGCTGGAGGCCATGGAAGAGAAGCAGATCTCGGTAGACGGCTCTACAATGCCTCTCTCGGAACCCTTCATGGTCATGGCTACACAGAACCCCATCGAGTCTTACGGCACCTTCCCCCTGCCCGAAGCGCAGACCGACCGTTTCTTCATGCGCCTCAAGCTGGGCTATATGACCCGCGAGCAGGAGCTCTCGGTCATCTCCCGCGCCAGCACCACCGACATCATCGAGTCGCTCGAAACTGTCGTCACCCCCGAAGAGACCCGGTATCTCAAGGAAAACTTCAGGAATATCAAGGTGCACGACTCGGTTGCCGGCTATATGATGGATATCATCGAGGGCACCCGTAAAGACAGCTCTTTTATAACCGGTGTTTCCACTCGCGGCGCCATCGCCCTCTATAAGGCATCGCAGGTCACAGCTGCCTTCGCAGGCCGCGACTTCGTCCTGCCCGAAGATGTCAAGAAGGTCGCTCCCTATGTTCTGGCTCACAGGATCGTAAGCGGCTCCAACCTCTCGGCCGACGACTCGGTAAAGTTTATCGAAAACATCATCTCAGCGATCCCCGTCCCGCTGGAGAACAAGTAATATGTTCCTCTTTCTTTTTATATTTATCGTCATCATCTCGCTGGTGCAGGCATACACCTTGAATCATGGACTGGATCATGTGGAGTATGACACCTTCCCCACCAAGTCGACCGTCGACCCCGACGAGACCTTTGAGGTGGTCACCCGCATCACCAATGCCAAGCTGATGCCCGTGTCATACCTCAAGCTTCAGGAATCGCTGCCCCTCGAGATCGTTCCCGAAGGCAATATCAAGCTCAGGCGCGACAACGAACTGGCCCGAATGACGACCACCACCTTCCTCAAGCCCAAGCAGAGGCTCCAGCGCCGTTTTTCGGCAAGCATCCCCAACCGCGGACGCTTCTTTCTGCGCGGCGCCACACTTCTCGCCGGCGATTTTCTGGGTTTAAAGCAGTCGGTAGGCTATTATCCCATCAGCCGTGAGATCGTTGTTCTTCCCCGCCCTCTTCCCGAAGCCACCTTCGGCCAGACCCTGGGCGACTTTATGGGAAATATGTCGGTCAACCGCTTCATTATGGAAGACCCCGTTCTGACCCTCGGATTCCGCGAATACACCGGCCGCGAACCTCAGCGCGCCATTTCGTGGACCCAGAGCGCAAGAATGGGCCGCACCATGGTCAAAAATTACGACCATACCCTTGACCTTTCGGTCACCGTTATCCTTAACGTCGAATGTCCCAAGGATATGCTTGAGACCGGCCCCCTTATCGAGGATGCCTTCTCGGCCGCCCGCACGGTGTGCGAAAAGCTGGAGGACAAAAAGATCAAATACGGCATCATCACCAATGCCACCTCGGCAGGCGCCATCGGCCTCTGGTCGCAGATCTCCGACGGCCTGGGACGTAAGCATCTGATGGCCATTCTTGAGGGCCTCGGACGTGCCACATATAACGTGACCTTCCCCTTTGCCACCATCGTCAACCGTGCCATCAGGCGCGACGAGGCAGGCAGATACTACATCGTCATTACACCCACCCTCGACGGAAAGATGGCTCAGGAACTTCAGAGGCTCAACTCGCTCAAGGGCGGCAAGGCCTTCATCATCGATGTTTCCAAGCTGGCAAGAAAGGAGGCGGGCAACTGATGGAACTCAGCATTTTTCTCAAAATGATGCTCGACTCAGCCCTCTTTATCACCATAGCCTCCTTTATGCTGGGCCTTTTTCTCCCGGTGACACAGCTCACCGGCGTGATGTTCCTAATGGCTGCCGCAGCTGCGGGCTGCTATCTTTCCCGCAATAAAAACGGCATCCTGCGCCTTGCTCCGCTGGCGATCGCGCTGCCCTCATTTCTGCTTGCCGATGTGACATCCGACTATATCGTAATTGCCCTCAACTTTGTATATCTGCTGTATATCACCCTCAAGCAGATCTGGCTCAACGACGAAGGCGACTTCAAGGACGCTTTTCAAAAGGAGTTCACCGTCGCCATTCTCCCCTGCTTCTTCTCGCTTATATCCTATGACTTCGAGATGGTGACCATCCTCGTTCCCAATGTATTCATCATGGGTCTCTGCGGCGTTGCTCTTATGCGTACGCTGCGCCACAGCCGCGAGGTCATGGATTCGCGCGACTTCAAGGTCAGCAACCTGCTCTCCATTGCAGCCGTCTGCCTTATTGCGGCCTTCTTCAGCTCCGGCCTGTTTTTGGGAACCATCAAGTCGGCCTTCTCGTTTATCTATAACGGAGTGGTGTTCAAGCTGCTGGTGGGCTTCATATATGCCTTTACCTCTTTTCTGTCGCTCTTCTCCAAGCTCTTTGCCATGATCTTCAACAAGGAAGTCAAGTTCTATGAAAACGGCGACGAGGGAGATATCGGCGGCATCGACGAGCTGGAATACGAAGAAGTCCTCCGCGCCGAGATCCCGCCCGTTGTCATTTGGATAACTCTTGCGATCGTCATTGCGATCGCAGCCTTCCTTATCATCAAGGGCTTCAAGTCGATGGGCGGACGCAACCGTCGCTTTGATAATACGACCCCCTTTGAAATGAGCCGCGAGACCATTGAAATAGTCCGCGAACCCAGACGCAACATCTTCAAAAAGCGCACCGAGCGCGAGTCGGTGAGACATCAGTACCGAAAGTTCCTGCAGGAGTGTCTGCAAAGGGGATTCATGATAACCCCCGACTTTGACACCAAGCAGATCGCCGACGGCGCGCGTGAGCATTTCCCCGGCGCTCCTCTCGACGCCTTCCGAAACCTTTACATCAAGGCAAGGTATACCGACGAGGAGATCTCGAAATCCGAGGCCGATGAGGCCAGGGATCTCTATTCTGAAATCAAGAAAACATCCGTAATGGACGTTCAAGAAAAAGGAGAATGAGAAAAATGAACAAGTATCTCGCAGAAGCACAGGCAATGTTCCCCCAGCTCCAGAAGGACCAGCAGGCTATCCACCAGTTCGGCGGCGTAGGCTATGACCTCCGTCAGTCGGCTGACTATATCCTGGCAGAGCTCAAGGCTATGGGCGTTGAGGCAAAGGAGATCATCGACTGCGGCATCGTTGCAACCATCGGTAAGGGCAACGGCAAGACAGTCCTTATCCGTGCCGACTTCGACGCACTTCCCCAGGAGGAGCAGACAGGTCTGCCTTATGCTGCAACAAACGGCTCCTGCCATTCCTGCGGCCACGACCACCACGCTTCCATGCTGCTGGGCACAGCAAGAATGCTCAAGGCACATGAAGATGAGATCGAAGGCACAGTAAAGCTGATGTTCCAGCCCGATGAAGAGTCGGTCACAGGCTGCGCCGCAATGATCAAGGCAGGCGTTCTTGAGAACCCCAAGGTCGACGTTTCCTTCGCTACACACATCGAAGCCGGCACAGACCGCGACGAAGTTGGCAAGGTCATCTGGTCGACAGGCGTAACATATTCCTCTTCCGACCGTTTTGAGGTCACATTCAAGGGCGAAGGCGGCCACGGCGCACAGCCCCATGTAACAAAGGATCCCATCACAGCTATGTGCCAGGCAGTTACATCGGCCCAGCACATCGTCTCGATGGAAGTTCCCGCCAAGGAGCGCGCTGTTATCACATTCGGCCAGATCCACAGCGGCACAGTCTTCAACATCATCCCCAGCGAATCTCATGTCAGCGGCACGATCCGCACATATTCTTCCGATGTCCGCGAGCTCTGCACAAGACGCTTCAAGGAGATCATGGAAGGCACAGCAAAGATGATGAACTGCGAAGCCGAGTTTGAATACAGAAACAGCGTTGACTGCGTTGTCAACAACTATGACCTGGCAGTTGAGATGAAGCCCTGGGTTCAGGAGATCTGCGGCGACAACTACTTCACATCCGACGAGCCTCTGTCCTTCGGTTCCGAGGACTATTGCTGGATCGCAAACGCCGTTCCCTCGGTCATCATGACTCTGGGCGCAGGCACACCCGCAAACGGCTATATCTACACAGCTCATAACCCCCATATCCACTTCGATCCCAACTGCATGCCCTATGGCGTTGCAACATTCGTAAACCTTGCCATCAACTGGCTCAAGGCTCACAAGTAAGCACAAAACCCAACAGACTATCCATGCCGGGGCTCCCTCGCGGGGCTCCGGCTGTCTGTTCCATCCCTTCCAAGGAGGAAGCATGACTCAGCTCTCGTTATTTGAACTCAATATCCTCGACTGGTTCCAGAGCCTTCGCAATCCCCTCTTCGATGCCCTTGCAAAAGGCCTCGATCTGTCGGCCGGACACGGCGAGATATTCATTCTCGTCACACTTCTGCTGCTTATGCGAAAGCCCACGCGCAAGGTGGGCCTTGTGTGTGCCACCGCACTCATATTTGACCTTATCCTGGTAAATGTGACGGTAAAGCCCCTTTTCGAGCGCATCCGGCCCTTTGATCTTAACACGGCGGTCGACCTTATCATCGCCGCGCCACACGACTTCTCCTTCCCGTCGGGACACACGGCGGTGTCTTTCGCCTTTGCGGCCGGGGTCTCGCCAATGGGCAGAAAGGCCCACACCCTTGCCCTTGCATTTGCCTCTGTAATGGGCATTTCCCGCCTTTATCTATATGTTCACTATCCCACCGACGTTCTTGCCGGAGCATTTTTAGGCACAGTATGCGGCCTTGCCGCCCTTTTAGTATGGAAAAAAGCTTTTAAGCATGATATAATTATCTGATACAAACATTATGTTTTTAATATGAGGTGAAATATATGACAGTAATTCAAGGCATCCTGCTCGGTATCGTTCAGGGCTTTACCGAGTTTCTTCCCGTTTCTTCCTCCGGCCATCTTACTCTGGCCTCGGCAGTTATGGAGCTGCCGTCCGACCTTCTCTTTACCATCGTTGTCCATCTCGGCACCCTGCTTGCCGTTTGCATAGCCTTCCGCAAAGACATCGTTATGCTGATAAAGGGAGTTCTCGGCCTTTGCTTTGACGGCTTCAAGACACGCGATATACCCAACCGCCGCCTTGTTATAATGCTTATCATCGCAACGCTGCCCCTGGTCATCGGCGCGGTGCTCGACAGCTTTATCGAGGATATGTTCAGCAGCACCCTCTTCGTAGGCTGTGCTCTGCTGGTGACAGCCACCGTTCTCTTTATTGCCGACCGTCACGGCGGCGGCATCAAGACGGCAGGCAACGCCGAATATAAGGATGCCGCAGTTGTGGGCCTTGCCCAGCTGGTGGCCGTCCTTCCCGGCATCTCCCGTTCGGGCAGCACCATCTGCGCCGGCCTTTTCACCGGCCTCTCCCGCGACTTTGCCGTTCGTTTTGCCTTCCTGCTCTCCATTCCCGCTGTTGCAGGTTCTTTCGTCTTCAAGCTTCCCGATCTTATCGAGACCGGTATCCAGGCTTCTTCCCCCATGCCCTATGTGGCAGGCTTTTTCTCGGCAGCCGTCAGCGGCTATCTCGCCATCAAGACGGTAAATCTTCTTATGAAGCGCAACAGCTTCCGCTATTTCTCCTATTACTGCGCGGCGGTCGGCATTATTACGATCATCCTCAACATCATCTGACAGGAGTGATATCATGAGTGAAAAAAAGACCAACTCCCCGCCTCCCTCTTCCGGAAAGACCTCTGCAGCCAAGAGTCCTGCCAAAAAGGCACCCTCCAAGGCTCAGTCGG
Organism: Clostridia bacterium; assembly: GCA_017407765.1. Taxonomy (GTDB): domain Bacteria; phylum Bacillota; class Clostridia; order Oscillospirales; family Butyricicoccaceae; genus RGIG1902. Next base: position 8,663 of record JAFQVZ010000049.1, read on the forward strand.
CCGCAGGAAAGAGCACAGGTGCGGCCAAAAAGAACACGGCCTCAAAATCGGCCGTTGCCACTGAGCGTCAGAAGCGCATAATGCACCGCAGCATCCGCGCGGGCGTATATCTTTTCCTTGCCTTCCTCGGCGTTCTGTCGCTCTTTAATATCAAGGGCTTCATGCTTGACTGGTACCGCAGCCTTTTCGGCGCTCTCATCGGTTACGGCTATTACCTCACACCGCTGGTGTTCATTTATCTCGCAGTCATGCTTATCATCCGCATGAAAAACAA
>JAFQVZ010000050.1 GCA_017407765.1 Clostridia bacterium
CAGCTCCCTTTGCACAAGGGAGCCATTTGGCCAAACCTCAGTCACCCTCCGGGTGACAGCTCCTTTCAAAAGGAGCCTTGGACCCTCACTCTCAGTCGCCTCACTTCTTCACTATTACTGCTTACCTATTCCTTAAAAAAGCCGCCCCGAAGGGCGGCTTTTTTTATATATCAGAACTTTTCAAAATGGATATTCTGCATAGGCAGATCCTTGAGCTCATAAGGGGATTTCTCTTCGCCCTTTTCGCCAATAGCGACAAAGTTAAGAACAGTATACCCATCGGGCACGCCGAGAATGGCCCTGATCTCCTCGTCAGAGGTGGCTTCTCTGCCCATACGGTTGCGGATGTGCACCCAGCATGCGCCTAAGCCATACTGCTCGACAGCAAGAAGAATATATGCAGAAGCAATGGCTCCGTCCTCGATCCAGAACTCAGCAGCCTTTTCGTCAGCTGTCTTCACCATTACAACGACCACCGTATCTGCTCCGTTGATCTGCGAGCCTCCCCTGACCTTGCAGGCGCCAAGACGCTCGATCACTTCTTTATCACGGACCACAACATACTCCACCGGCTTGTGGCCAAAGGATGTGGGCGCAGCCGCGGCAACCTTCATGATCTCATTTATGACTTCGTCATCGATCCTGCCGGGGGCATATTTTCTTACTGAGCGCCTTTTTCTGGCAAGCTCAAAGAGATTGTTTTCCATATTATTCAGCGTCGCCGTAACCCTGGAAGAGTCTTACATAGAACTCAACGTTCTTGGGAATGATGGCTGTGTTGATATGCTCGTTGACCTGATGTGCGCCGCCTGTCTTGGGGTCGGACATCATGCCTGTGAAGCGGTATACGCTCTTGGTGGGTGTGACATCGCAGTAGAAACGCGAGTCGGTGCCGCCCGACAGCATCGAGGGGATGAATGTTGTGTCGGGATACATATCAAGAACGACCTTCTGGATCAGGCGATAGCCATAGCTGTCGGTGGTGGAGATAGCGGGAGGATTATGGCCCTTTACAAGGCGGAAGTTGACGCCCTCGGGCATGACCTTTGCAAAGTGAGCCTCGAGATCCTCGAGTGTCTGGCCGGGCAGCAGGCGCGAGTTGGTGATGATGGATGCATGCTCAGGCAGGATGTTTGCCTGGTCGGAACCCTTGGCCATTGTTGCCGCTGTTGTTGTGCGGACCATGCAGTTGATGCCGCGGTCGGTCTCGGCCAGCTCCTTGATGCGATCCCAGTTAGCCTCGGGGTCGGCAGCCAGCTCGGCCATCTCGCCCTTGAGGAAGGGTACGCGAGCCTTCCACTCGTTGACAACGGGCTCGATCAGCACGGGATCCATACGGTTGTTTTCAAGCTCCCAGATAGCATGGCCAACTCTGCCCAGAGCGGTGTGCACGGGTGCGAAAGCCGAATGTCCGCCGGGATCGTCTACATAGAACTCATAGTCGGCATAGCCCTTCTCGCAGGTGATGATGGTGGCAACTGTCTTGCCGTCGATCTGCGAAAGGCCGCCGCACTCGTCGATAGCCATGCCCAGCTCGATGCCTCTTGCCTTGAGCTCGTCCTGAAGGATCTGGCCTGCAGCGCCGGGGCCGCCCATGATCTCTTCGTTATAACCGAAGGTCAGATAGATGTCGTAATCGGGAACAAAACCGTCGGCGATGAGCATTTCAAGAGCATCCATATAAGCCTGGATGTTGCACTTGGAGTCGGTGCAGCCGCGGCCCCACATGATGCCCTCTTCGTCGACATGAGCCGAGAAGGGAGGATACTTCCACATATTCCAGTCGCCCTCGGGAACGACGTCCTGATGAGCTGTCAGCAGCAGGGGCAGCTTGCCCGACTTGCCTGTGCCCTTCCAGTGATAGATAAGGGCGCACTTGCCGACGACCTCTTTTGTAAAGGTCTTATGTACAAGAGGATATGCCTCTTCAAGATATTCATGGAGCTTCAGGAAGTCAGCTACGCGGGTCTTTTCGGGATCGGCGCTGGAGACTGTGGGGATCTGGACCATGCCCTGAAGGTGCTTGACGAACAGTTCATTATCGTACTTCATTGTTTTTTCTCCTTCCGTGTATTACCGATGCGGATATTCAGCAGTTATGCACAAATTCCTTTTCTCAAAAGAGCCGCAGTCGGTGTTTTTCACTACAAGACAAATATTATCATATCTTATCCCTAATATCAATGGTTTAAAAGCAGAAACACCAAACTGCAATTAACTATTTATTTACAATTTTATTATGATAATATATTGACATATATGAAATTAACAATATATAATATAATTGTAAATCACAATTTTGATGTTCCAAAAGGAAAGGAGGCGCGATCGTCATGTTCCCTGATATTAAGCAGTTTGGCTTTGCTCGGATCCGGATTTGTTTCGCCTCCCCGTCAAGGTTGGTTTTAATATAAAACAGAACATATCCTTTTAAAGTGAGCGTATAAGCCAAACTGCTGTTGGTTTGTACGTTTTTATTTTTGAAAGGAGAAAATAATGAAGAAACGTTTAATTTCTTTTATACTTACACTCTTGTTCTGTTTCGCATTAAGTACTACAGCCTTCGCTGCTAATACTATCTCTACAGAAAAGTTAGTTATGCAGAATAAAATTGTAAATGTTATGCAAAAAAAGTACTCAACAGATGAAACAGTTCGTTATGTTGTTTATGATGCAGATGGACATGATATCTCAAGTTATTTTAATAACCTCTCAAAATCCAAGGCATCTATTACAACTAAAGATTTGACGTTAATGCCTGAAAATATTAAAAAGTTCGTGCGTATAACAGAATATACGCACATGACAAGAGGCAGTGATATCGCAAAAACACATGTGGAAGATGTCGTAGAAGCTAGATGGGATATAGTTGAAAATGCGAGAGTTGATGTAACGATAGATTATACTGTAACAGGCACTATCTATTATAATCCAAACACATATGTCCTTTCTGGCACATTGGGACCAAAACGATCTGTAATTACTTTCTCATCTCCAGTTCTACTTACAGGAACAGTAGACTTTACTTCGACTAATGTAATAAAAGAAGTAGACCAAGATACCTATTCTGCCTATTTCTACCATTGTAATACAATAATTGGTGAACGCCAGGATGGTGCTGAAAATTATGATTTCGGTGAAATAGAAACAGAATTTACTATTGATGCAGAATAAAGGAGGAATATCATGAAACTGAAGAGCAGAAAATTATTGGCATTGATATGCTGCACATCTTTAATGCTTAGTGCAGTATCGATCCCAGCATACGCACAAGAATCAGACAATATATTGACTCCGGATGAGTTAGTTGCCGACTTTAGCTCTGTATATAATAATGACCCCAATATTATTATGGAAGATGTCAATGGCAATGATATAACCCTTACTTTTGTGGAAGAAACCAAAAACTGGTATGAAAACAAAGAATACGAGAAAGTTTATGACTTTTTCGTTGATAATGTTTATCGCATGACAGAAAATGATTCACCCTTGACTCGTTCAGGTATAGACCTTTCTAAGACTGTCACGGAAAAAGTTACTATTTTTTGTGAATGGACAGGAGAAATGGATCCGGAATATGATTTGGTCATGAATCGAGATAATGATGGCTATGTAAGTTATTATGTTCGATGCACTATCACTTACAATCCCAATACATATGTAATAACAAGTATTGGGACTCCGTTAAGGGTAACAGGACTTACTATGGTAGGAGAGTGGGCAGATAATTTAACTCCTGCCATCGGAGATGAAAATTATACAAAAGGTCCTCTTGGTGGTGTTTCTACATATGTAAGATATTGGGTAGAAATTGTTGCTTGGTATAACATTGCAGGTGCTAATCTTAGTATGCTGACATATGATGTTCCCAATTACTCTACAATAACTATAGAGGCTGGTTAATAATCGAAACTTCATTGGATGGAGGTGAAAAAAGTGAAACGATTAGTTAAACCAATTCACGCAATATTTCCGTTCCTGGCATTGATTATTCCATGTGTTATGTCTGTTCGGGCTGATGTTTCACTTAAGCCTTTATTCATTGGAGTACTTATGCTGATATTTGTCCAGTGGTTATTTAATATGGCAACTATTCCTCATATTTCTAA
>JAFQVZ010000051.1 GCA_017407765.1 Clostridia bacterium
CCAAGGAAGAAAAGAAGAACCTTTGCTATAAGCCGGGATGCGGCTTTGAAGAGCCTCTGCCCGAGCGTAAGACGCGCACAAAGAAGGCTGACGAGGCTGCCGATGCTTCGGCTGAAGAGGCACCCAAGAAGAGGGGCCGCAAGCCCAAGGCGGAGACAGAAGCCGCGGCAGTGGCCGAAGAGGCGCCCAAGAAGAGAGGCCGCAAGCCCAAGGCAGAGACCGAGGCTGCGGCGGTAACCGAAGAGGCGCCCAAGAAGAGGGGCCGCAAGCCTAAGGCAGAGACCGAGGCAGCAGCGGCAGTGGCTGAAGAGGCGCCCAAGAAGAGGGGCCGTAAGCCTAAGGCAGAGGCAGAGGCTGCGGCGGAAACCGAAGAAACACCCAAGAAAAAGCCCGGAAGGAAGAAAAAGACAGATGAGCAATAAAGTCAAAGTCATCGGAGCCGGCCTTGCGGGCAGCGAAGCCGCATGGCAGCTGGCCATAAGAGGCATTGAAGTCGAGCTTTATGAAATGAAGCCCGAGGAGATGTCGCCAGCCCATCATAAACCCTATTTTGCCGAGCTGGTCTGCTCCAACTCGCTGCGCGGAGCCAGCCTTACCAATGCGCCCGGACTTCTCAAGGAGGAAATGAGGCGCTGCGGATCTCTTATCATGGAGAGCGCGCTGGCAAATCAGACTCCTGCCGGCGGAGCCATGGCGGTAGACCGTGATGGTTTCTCGGAGTATATCACAGACAAAATCAACAATCATCCCAACATCACCGTTATTTACGGCAGGCTGGATGCTATACCCGAAGGCAATGTTATCATCGCCACGGGCCCTCTGACTGACGGTGAGTTTTTCGAAGACATCGGCAGGCTGTTCGGAGGGGACATGACCCTTCATTTCTATGATGCAGCGGCGCCTATTGTCAGTTTTTCGTCCATCAATATGGAAAAGGCGTTTTATGCCTCGAGATATGACAAGGGTGATGCCGACTATATCAACTGCCCCATGGACAAGGAGCAGTATGAGGCCTTTGTAAAAGAACTCAAGACAGCCGAAGAAGCTCCCGTAAAGGGATTTGAGGACAAGGCTGTATTTGAAGGCTGTATGCCTGTCGAGGTAATGGCGCGCCGCGGCGACGATACCCTCCGCTACGGCCCCATGAAGCCCCGAGGCATCACCGACCCCCGCACAGGTGCTGAACCCTATGCGGTAGTTCAGCTTCGTGCCGACAACAAGGAAGCCAGCATGTATAACATCGTAGGTTTCCAGACACACCTCAAGTTCCCCGAGCAGAAGAGGGTCTTTTCGATGATCCCCGGCCTCGAGAATGCCGAGTTTCTGCGTTACGGTGTTATGCACCGCAACAGCTTTATCTCTTCTCCCGGAAGACTCGACCGTTTCTTCCGCGTGATCGGCAAAGAACATATCATGTTCGCGGGACAGATCACCGGTGTTGAAGGTTATGTCGAGTCGGCGGCTTCGGGCATGTGCTGCGGCATCAATATGGCTAAGATGATGCTTGATAAGGAGCTTGTGGATTTCCCCACAAAGACTGCCCTCGGCGCTCTCGGCGCTCATGTCAGCCTCTATGAGGGAAAGAACTTCCAGCCTATGAATATCAATTTCGGCATTATCGATGCCCTTGATGAGCGTGTAAAGGGCAAGCAGGCCAAATATACCAAGGTGTCGGAGAGGGCGCTTGAGACCCTTGAAACACTTCTGCCCAGTGTATTGGAGGATGTAAAATGAAGATACTTATAGATGTAATGGGAAGCGATAAGGGCGCCGACGCACTGGTTACCGGTGCGGTAAGAGCTCTTAACGAAATGCCCGACCTCGAGATCGGCCTTTATGGCGACAGCAGCGAGATCGATTCCATCCTTGCACGCGAAAAGGCAGCGGGAAATGAAAAGATCACAGTTGTCCACACAACTGAAGTCATCGATATGCACGACAGCCCTGCAATGGCATTCCGCCGCAAGAAGGATTCGTCTCTTTCGGTAATGCTGGCCGCTCTCGCAAAGGGAGAGGGCGATGCGGGCCTTTCGGCCGGCAACACAGGCGCTGTTCTTGCAGGCAGCACATTTGTCCTCAAGAGGATCAAGGGCATCCGCCGTCCTGCGTTGGCTCCCTGCCTGCCCACCAAGTCGGGCTATTCGCTGCTTATCGACTGCGGCGCGAATGTAGTATGCAATCCCGAGGATATGGTGCAGTTTGCCTTCATGGGCTCGTGCTATGTAGA
>JAFQVZ010000052.1 GCA_017407765.1 Clostridia bacterium
CGATCCACCTGAAATAATCTCCATCTTCCTTATGAGGTTCTTCGGCATATATGTATTCTTCCATTCCGATCTTCTCGGGCAATGTATAGAATCTGACCGCCCCTTCCTTATGGTGGACCGCCAGTCTGCCTTCAAAATACAGCCTTTCGGCCGCAGCTCTGCCTATGCTGGTGCTGCCCCAGGGCCAATCTATCCTGTCATTCATCCCAAGATCTTTTGACGAGATATATTCTTTTTCGGCAGCCGCCTGCATGACGGCCGGAATAACTGCTTCTATATTTTCGCGGCTGCGGCCATAGATGGAAGATGACTCACGCATTCGCCTCAAATACCCGAAATCCTCACGCGGCATTATGCACATACATTTGTCATAATGGTCAAGCAGAAGCCGATCTTTATAGAGCAGGTCCCACAGCATATTCTCGTCATAGTTCTTAACTCTGGCGAGCAAAGTAAGTTCAGGGCTTCTGCCGCAGACATTGACAGGGTCATACTGAATGCTGCCCAGACGGCCCAGCAGGGACATTATACCCTCCTTGCCATCAAATTGCCTTGCACCCACAAGCCCGTGACGCAGCAGCAAAAAGCGCCTGAGCTGCATTTTTGTCAGTTCCATACGGCCGCACCTCCCTAAACCACCTAACATTTTATCACAAAAGAAAAAGGCGTACAACGCACGCCTTTGACTTTGTATTTTTATTTTTCCATAGCTGCCGCAATATTGTAGGTCAACCTTGCAAATGCCTCAATATCAAGTGTTTCACCTCTTGCCGAGGGCGAAATGCCGCTCTGCTCGATGCAGCACTTGATCTGCTCCTTGCTCAGGCTGTTGGAGAAACCCGTTCCAAGACAGTTAAGCAGAGTCTTTCGGCGCTGGGCAAAGGCAGCCTTGATGACACGGAAGAACAGCTTTTCATCGCACACCTCAACAGGCGGCTCTTTGTATATATCCATTCTTACTACGGCCGAATCGACCTTGGGAGAAGGAATAAAGCACTCGCGGCCAACATCAAGAATGATGCGTGCCGAAGAGTTATAAGCGATGTAAGGAGTGAAAGCGCCATACTCGGATGTTCCGGCCTCAGCGCAGATGCGCTCGGCCACCTCTTTCTGAACCATTACCGTGATTGTGTCGAAGCAGCCCGAATCGATAAGGGCCGTGATAGCAGGTGTAGTGATGTAATAAGGCAGATTCGCGCAGGCGACGACTCGCTTTGCGCCTTCGAAATGTTCTGCCACGATCTCGGGGATATCCACCTTGAGGATATCGCCGGAAACAAGTGTGAAATTATCAAACTCGCCCATTGTGTCGGCAAGAACGGCAGGCAGACGCTTGTCAAGCTCGACCGAAACGACCTTCTTTGCCCTCTTGCAGAGCTCCTGAGTCAGCGTTCCGATGCCGGGCCCGACCTCAAGAACACAAGTCTCGTCGTCTATATCAGCCATCTCGGCGATATCAAAGGGCACCGATGCTTCGCAAAGGAAGTTCTGACCAAGTCCCTTTGAAAACGAAAATCCATGCTTGGCAAGTATGACCTTGATGACATCTATATTACAAAGATCCATTATGGTTCTCCTTTTTATTATGATTTCGATATATTATAACACAAAAATGCCCCCTTTAAAAGAGGGGGCATTCTGTTATGCATTCTTTTTGATCTGAGGCTTGTATACACGGTAGATCTTAAAGTAGAAATATGTGAATACAGCCAGTGCCGAGCATCCCCAGCCTACAGGATATCCGACATAAACATTGGTTACATCATAATTGATGCTCATAGAGACGGCAAGGAATATCTGACGTGCCACCACCATGCCGCTGAGCGACAGCAGCATAACATTGCGCGCCTTGCCAAAGCCTCTTGTAGCACCCGAAAACAGAACATTGAGCGACTGTAGGAAATACATGGGGATCATTACACTTATCATGCCCACACCATAGCTGACCGCTTCAGGGTCGGTTATAAAGATATTTACTACCTTATCCGCAAAGAAATA
>JAFQVZ010000053.1 GCA_017407765.1 Clostridia bacterium
ACGGTCGCCGCACTGATACCTCTGCTTATCTTTTTTCTGCGTATGCCGGCCCAAAAGGAGGCACTGCCGGTATACGTCAAAAAAGAAGATGACATTGCGGCTCCAAAGCATTTGCTGATCGGCACCTATGTGCTTGTGTTTATCTGCGCCCTGATGGGCGTTTCATGTCCCGCTATCTCCGGAGAAGTTTCAGGCGGTGTGTTTATTACCTATATGGTTGATGCCATTGCCAGTTTTGTATTGTTTTTCCTTTATAAGAAGCTGAACATTCACCCATTTCGCGTTGTACCGATATTTGTCGGAGTTGGAGGTGTAGGTTTTCTTCTGATACTTGCTTCTGCTCAGGTTCCTTTCCTTGCATATATAGCCTGTGGACTGATCGGCATAGGAATGGTGCCGTGTCAGATGCTCCCCCTGTACGGTGCTTCCCTGATGAAGATATATCCATCAAAGTATATTTCGCCTGTTATAATCGGTCTTGCCCTTGGCGCTGTACTGGTGCAGGGAAGTATGGTTGAAGCGTTCCGCAGTGCGCCGACAATGCTGTACCTTGTCTATGCAATAGTCATGGCAGTACTTGTGCTCGTTTATATGCAGATTGAGCCGTTTTTCCTTTTCGGCCTGCGCAAAGGGGCAGTCGATGCGACTGCCTGGAACGAAGATAAAGAGGAGATAGAAACGCCTGTTGATAAGGCATCGGATGAGGATACAACCGCTTTAGATAAAAAGAGCAGCGACCCTCTTGATGTTCTTACTCCGAAGGAGCGTGAGGTTGCAGAGCTTATCTGTCTTGGATATACAAACGGTGATATTGCCAAGCTTCTTTTTATCTCAGAACACACTGTAAAGGATCATACCAAGAAGATATATCCAAAGATGGGTGTTCACAGCAGGCTTGAGCTGGCTGCTATTGTCAGCAAACACAGAGCCCGTGAAACGAAGTAAACATTCTTTCACGTTTTGTAAGATACATAATGCCGCTATATATAGCATTTTGATATAGCGCAAATCGGGTTCCGGATGAGAAATATAAAGCAAAAGGCTCGGGAACGATTGATTCCCGAGCCTTTTGCTTTATATGATAAGTTGTCCGGTTGCTGTATATAAGGCAACAGCGATGATTTTTCGGAAGGTTGTGCTCTCCTATTTGAAAATTATTACACGATCAATCGCCTCGAATGCTCTTTGTTTGATGTTATTCATTTTTGCAACCCATCCCATCTGATTATGGGACTTCAACTGTTCTGTAACACCTTCCATATGAGCCATATCTTCCATTAGCCGAATAAACATCTCCTCTGCCTGACGGTCTATGTCGGCGAGATAACCATTGAGCTTGCCAGTCATCAAGAGTTCGAGATATAGCGAGAGATTATGCTCTTTGATGAACCGCAAGTGCCGCTGTCCCCAGATGCCGATTGGCTCCTGCTCTGTTTCCGGCTCGTCATCTCCGGCGATATAATAGATTTCGCCGATAAGTTCATAGCGCAAACCGGTGCGTTCGTCGGTTATGTATTTCTCCATATCTGTTCCTCCTCACTTTCTGCTCAACTCTCCGAGAAATCGGTGAACGGTGCATCTATGCTGACGAATGTGTCGTAGGCGAAGGCAGCGCCGAGGCGGAATCCCATAATAAAGCTGTCGAGGTTGGATTCGCTGTTGACC
>JAFQVZ010000054.1 GCA_017407765.1 Clostridia bacterium
AGCGGTGTGCCCACCTTGAAGATCCATCTGAGCGAATAGCCGTCTATTCTAAGATGGTGCCGGCCAAAGTCGAACTCAAAGCCTTCTTTTTTCATATACAGAAGAGACAGCAGGAAGCTCACTCCCTGAGCCAGCACGGTTGCCAGTGCGGCGCCTGCCGCCTCCATGCCAAACACACCTACAAAGACATAGTCGGCAATGATATTGAGAACACAGGCGATAAAAATGAACCTTACCGGGGTCTTCGAATCACCTATGCCGCGGAAAATGCCGGCTGTGACGTTATAACCAAGAATAAAGGGGACACCGCAGGCGCAGATTCTAACATAATCCATTGTCTGCTCAAAAGCCTCGCGAGGTGTCTGCATAAGCTCTGCCATCTGACGTGTGAAGATCAACATAAGGGGCGTGAGGATGACTCCGATGACAGCAAAGGCAACCGCCATCGTTCCCACCGCCTTGGCCGAACCGTCGTCGTTCTTTCGGCCTATCTGCTGGGCCAGCAGGACTGTGCCGCCGGTGCAGAGGCCAAGAACGGAATGAGTTATGGTGTTCAGTATCTGACTGCCGGTGGAAACGGCCGATACCGCCGCCGAACCCGAAAACTGGCCTACGACAAACATATCGGCTGCACCATAGAGCGACTGCAGCAGGTTGGCAAGCAGGAACGGGACGGCAAATCTTATAAGTGCAGGGCCTATTTTGCCCTCGGTAAGCGAATATTCTTTCATATACTTTATCCTTTCTGTGTATTAAAAAAACCGGATAAAATGAGGCCTTTGGCCACCATCTTATCCGGTATTACATACCCTCCGATGAACGTTGTTTATTCTAATACTTAAATTATTAACTGTCAAGGGCCGACATCAGTTCTCCATCGTGCTTTTGAGAAAAAGACAGAAAAAATTATACTTGAATCATAACAACAAACACGAAAGGAGGCCCGCACATGGACAAGCTTTTCGAAACCGCACTCCGTGAAAAATACCGTTATCCCGATGAAAAGGGCATATCGACCGAGGCTCTCTGGGATCTGAGCGACAGTCAGCTCGACCAGCTGTTCAAAACTCTGAACCGCCAGCTCAAAGCTGCCCGTGAAGAAGAAAGCCTGCTCAGCACGACCTCTGACACCGAAGCTGACGAGCGAAAGATCGCGGTCATCCGCCGCATCGCAGAGATCAGACGCGAAGAGCATAAGCGCAGAGGTTTCTTCGGATGGATCAGAAGTCTGTTTTCAAAATAGGCCGGACATCTAAAATCCAGGGTCCTTTTGAGAAAAGCCGAACAGAAAATTATACTTAAGCCATAACAAAAACAAATCTAAAACAAAGGAGAACAACACCATGACACAGATCAATTTCCACGAAACAGAATTCCTTAATTTCAGAAACGCATTTATCAGAAACTTTGACAACCTCAAGAACACTGAAAATACTGTGATCCTCAAGGCAGACGTTGATATGGACGAGCTTTGGAACCTTTATCTTGATTCCTTTGAACCCGGCTTCAACGAGCTCTACCGTGTAAGACGCGAGCACGACTGCTCTACCGACCGTCAGGTCATCAAGCACTGCGGCAATATGCTTTTCGTCACAGAGAAGGAAGGCAATTATGAAGTAAAGACTGTCTGGGATTTCGAATCTCCCGAAGCAATGTATACACCCGTTATCAAGGCCGTTGATGCTTTTGTAAAGGCAGCTCCCATCGCCTCTCCCTTCTATTCCGACCGCAAGGCTATCGGTGCTCTTGAGTCTCACGCCCTCAATGCCGATGGCGAGATCGAAACATACAACCACTTCCGCGTAGAATATCCCGCAAATATCGTTAAGAATCCCTATAAGATCGGCGAATACACAGGAGAATACATCACTCATAAGGATGTATTCAAACGCTCGATCACCGAGCTTGATCTCGAATCCCTCAAGCTCGTTCTCGATCTCTGTGAAACAAAGAATATCTATCGTGGCGAAGAGAAGGTCTATGACCTCAGAAGGATCATCGCCCTCATCGAAAAATATAATGCCCTTGCTGACGATAAGCAGCGCGAGCTCTTCATCTGGCACAAGGCATATTCGGTCTCCGGCTCGGTAAAGAACTATTACAACAACCCCGTTGCAAAGCTCGCCATCAACATCGCCGAGGG
>JAFQVZ010000055.1 GCA_017407765.1 Clostridia bacterium
AGGAGCGATCGCCATGTTTACTGTAGACGATATCCGCAAAGAAATGAAAAGGCTCGATGGCATCAGCGGCATCGATACATCACATATTCCCGTCAGAATATCAAAAAGAATGACCCGCGCATGGGGTACCTGCCATGTTAAGGGCATAAGAGGAGGCAAACTTAATGTGACCGAGCTCACATTTGCCGACAGGCTTTGCCGTTACGGCAAGCTCGAGAGCCTTCTCGACACCGTAAGGCATGAATATGCCCACGCCTATGTAACACTTAAATACAACAAGCTCGAGCATCACGGACCCCTCTGGCAGGCGGCTGCCGTAAGATTCGGCACCGAGCCGTCGAGGTTTGGCAGCTATCCCGAGGTCAACGAGGCCATGAAGAGGGAAAAGGGTGGGAAAACCTCTATGCCTGCGCCCGAGATCAGGCTGCCTAAGCCGTCGGTGCCTAAGGTCAGGCCTCCCCATACTCCAACTCTGCCGACTGTGCCTAAAAAGGGGACGGGCGGCGGAACGGTGAGGGCGCAGGGGACACTCACCGTGTCGGGCTATACGAGGACGAGGTCATCTGACGGAAGGGTGAGCGAACGTCAGCTCACCACTCAGGAGATCCTCGACTGGCTGGGAAAGATGAAAGTTTAGTTTTATATCGCAGGGCGGCCTTAAGGCCGCCCTTTCTCTGTGTTGACGGCTTTTATATTATCGGTTAAAATAAAAGGTACGATAATTTTTTATTGAAAACAGGAAAGGAGCGGTCGATATGATCAAAAGTGGGGTTATAGCCGCATATTCGGGCGGAAAACTGCCCGGGGCCATCGGCATCGTCCGTATGTCGGGCGAGGGTGCCTTCGATATCCTCGATGGGATGTTCCGTCCCACAAGGGGAAAGAAAATGTCGGAGAGCCGTCACGGACAGATGGTGTATGGCGAGCTGCTGGCAAGCGACGGCCAGCCTATTGATATATGCCTTGCCTGCATCTATCGCGCTCCTCATTCATATACCGGCGAGGATATGGCCGAGGTGTTCACCCACGGCTCGGAGGCTATAGTTTCGGCGGCGCTTCGCGCCGCATTCAGCCTCGGCGCGCGTCCGGCCGAGGCAGGCGAGTTCACAAAGCGCGGCTTTATGAACGGCAAAATGGATCTTGCCGAGGCCGAGGCTGTGGCCGATCTTATATATGCTCAGACCGAGCAGGGGGCAAAGAATGCCGCCGCCCTGCTGAAGGGCCACCATTCCAAGCCGCTGGCTGCCATGCGCGAACGCATACTGGAGCTTATTGCCCATTTCTATGCCGTGTGCGACTACAGCGACGAGGATATCGAGCCCTTTGAATATATTCAGGCATCCGCGACCATCTCGAAGGATGCCGATGCGCTTGAGGAGCTTTATCGCGGCTATCTGCGTTCGGCCTCCATCAACGAGGGCATATCGGTGGCTGTTGTCGGCAAGCCTAATGTAGGCAAGTCATCGCTTTTTAACCGCCTTGCTGGCTTTGAACGTGCCATCGTCACCGACGAGGCAGGCACTACCCGCGACGTTGTAGGCCACCGCATAAGCCTTGATGGCAAGCTCTTCTCACTTATGGACACGGCAGGCATCCGTGAGGGCACCAGCCTTGCCGAAAATATGGGCATCGACCGCAGCTTTGAGGCGGCCGAGGATGCAAGCCTTGTGGTGGCCGTCTTCGACGGCTCGAGGCAGCTGGATGACGAGGACCGAGCCATTATCGAGCTCTGTAAAAACAAGCTGAGCGCCGCTGTCATCAATAAGAGCGACCTTAAAGGCTGCGATATGGCGGCTGTGAGAGAGAGCTTCGGCACGGTGTTTGAAATATCGGCCAAAAACGGCGAGGGCATAGAGGCGCTCACCGGCTGGATGCTGGAGAACGCGCCCGATGAGGGCGAGATCCTTATTACGGGTCAGCGTCAGGCGGCACTTATCAAGGATGCCGCCGAAGCGCTCAGGCAGGCGCAGGAAAGCGCTATGCTGGGTCTCACTGCCGATGCCTTTCTGCTGGATGCCGAGAGGGCAGCGCGCCTTATCGGCCAGGTGCTTGGCTTTGACGTTGATATCGACATTACTCAGGGCATTTTCTCGCGCTTCTGCGTGGGTAAGTAAGGAGAAGGCATTTCTTGGCTCTCCCTATGGGAGAGTACCAAAGGCACTAGCTTCGCGTCGCTGTCACGAAGTGACTGAGAGGGCGCGTCTTAGCCCTCTTTGGGAAAGAGGGTGGCAGGCGAAGCCTGACGGGTGTTTGGTACAGCGAGATTGCTGAAAAATACCATATCCCTCCATGTCTGCTGGTTTTGGTGTCAGCAAGAATGGAGGGGTCGCACATTTCCCATAAATGCTCTACGCCAAACCTCAGTCGCCCTACGGGCGCCAGCTCCTTTGCCAAAGGAGCCTTGAACGCGAGGGTGCCTATGGGAAGTATGGCGTGAGATCCTTCGACAAGCTCAGGATGACAATGTAGTTCTGCACTCACTAAAATGTCATTCTGAGCGAAACGCAGTGAAGCCCCGGGATTTCACATAAGGCTGGATGCAGGAACCAAAGCCTCTCTCGGCTTATAAAACGATTTTATTTTTGGAGAATTACGCTATGGATCTTATTGGCGGAAAATATGATATAGCCGTTGTGGGTGCCGGTCACGCCGGCATCGAGGCCGCCCTTGCTGCCGCAAGGCTGGGATGCTCGGTGCTGTGCCTCTGCACCTGCCTTGACGCGGTGGGTAACCTGCCCTGTAACCCCTCGATAGGCGGCACGGCAAAGGGCCAGCTGGTAAGGGAGATCGATGCCCTGGGCGGCGAGATGGCAAAGGCGGCCGACGCCACCTGCATCCAGTTCAGGATGCTCAACAGAGGCAAGGGACCTGCCTTATTTTCGCCCCGCGCTCAGGTCGACCGTATGGCCTACCGCGCCTATATGAAGCACGCCCTCGAGAGCTGCCCCGGCCTCACACTTATGCAGGGCGAAGCCGCCGAGGTCATTGCCAAAGAGGGAAGGGTGTGCGGCATAAAGCTGGTGTCGGGCCTTATATTTGAGGTCAAGGCGGTGGTTCTGGCCACCGGCACCTTCCTCAAGAGCATGACCTATTCGGGCAATGTGGCAAGAGCCTCGGGCCCCGACGGAATGCTGCCTGCCGACGAGCTTTCGCGCAGCCTCACAGAGCTGGGCCTGCCCCTCAGACGATTTAAAACCGGCACTCCCGCAAGGCTTGACGGCAGGACCATCGACTATTCGAAGATGGAAGTGCAGCAGGGCGAGCCCGATGGTGAAGGCTTCAGCTATGGCAGCGGCCACCCCGACTCGGTGGCGGTGTGCTATCTTACCTATACAAACGAGAATACACATAACATTATCCGCGATGCGCTGGACCGCAGCCCCCTCTTTTCGGGCGTTATCGAGGGCGTAGGCCCCCGTTATTGCCCCTCGATCGAGGACAAGGTGGTCAGATTCCCCGAAAAGGGACGCCACCAGCTGTTTCTGGAGCCCTGCGGCCTTGATACCTGCGAGGTCTATCTCCAGGGCCTTTCCACCTCGCTGCCCGAGGATGTTCAGATAAAGATGCTCAGAAGCATCGAGGGCCTTGAGAATGTTAATGTCATGCGCTTTGGCTATGCCATCGAGTATGACTGCATCGATCCTCTTGCCCTTACGGCCACCCTTGAGACCAAGACGGTGAAGGGGCTTTATGCCGCAGGTCAGCTTTGCGGCAGCTCGGGCTATGAAGAAGCCGGCGGACAGGGAATGGTGGCCGGCATCAATGCGGCTCTGGCCGTTCAGGGAAAGGAGCCTTTTACCCTTAAACGCACCGACGGATATATCGGCACCCTTATCGACGATCTTGTCACCAAGGGCACCAACGAACCCTACCGCATGATGACATCCCGCTCGGAATACCGCCTGACGGCAAGGCAGGACAATGCCGACCGCCGACTGATGGGTTATGGCCTTGAGCTGGGCCTTGTCAGCGCCGAGCGATATGCGAAGATGGAGGAGAAATACCGCCTGGCCGAAGCTGAGATAAAGCGCGTCAGCAAAACCTCGGTGCCGCCTACAAGCGAGCTTAACGCCATTCTTGAAGGCTGCGGCACAACGCCGGTGTCTACCGGCATACGAATCGTCGAGCTGCTCAGAAGGCCTCAGGTCACCTATGCCGACCTTGCTCCGGTGGACGAGACAAGGCCCGAGCTGCCCTATGAAGTGGTCGAGCAGGTGGAGATCAACATTAAATACGAAGGTTATATAAAGCGC
>JAFQVZ010000056.1 GCA_017407765.1 Clostridia bacterium
CATTGCCTATAGGCAGGTCGATGGTGCCGCAGGGAGGCTCGACCTCGCCTTCGCACACGGCATAATAGCGGCGCTCGATATCGCCTCTGTCCAGCGCACGGCCCAGCAGGGCGGCGCCGTATTTGTTCTTTGCGATGCACATAAGGCCGCTGGTGCCGCTGTCGAGGCGATTTATGGCGCGGAAGACAAAGGGCTCGCCCCTCTCTTCAAACATCCCGGCAACATAGTTGGAGAGTGTGCCCAGCTCATGCCCCCACGATGTATGTACGGGCATCCCGCCCGGCTTGTTGACGATAAGCATAAGCTCATCCTCATACCGCACGTCCACCTCGCCCTTCTGGGGCTCGATGTTCTTCGAGTTTGCCTCGCGCCCTCCGGCCAGCGATATCACCTGGCCCGCGCGGGGCAGCACATTGACAAAGACCTCTTCGCCATCCAGCAGGATGCCCTTTTCAACATGCTTGATCTGACGCAGCAGCGCCGCCGAAACGCGAAGGCGCTGCCTTGCCAGCTTTCCGAGGGACAGGCCCTCGTCCTCGGGAGTTACCGTATACTCAAACCGCTCCATCTCTTAGAGATTCTTTGCGAAATACTCAAGAACGCGGCGGCGGTAATAGTCGTGATGTCTCATCGTGTGATGCAGGTTGGGCATGATGAGCATGTCAAAATCCTTGTCGGCCTTGATAAGCGCATCGACAACACGCATGGTAGATGCGGGATGTACGTTGTCATCCAGCTCGCCGTGGATAAGCAGCAGCTTGCCCTCAAGCTTATCTACATTATACTCGGCATTCTGAGCCTCCCAAAGCTCGCGGTCGAACTTGCCCATATAGCGCTCCGACCACTCGGCCGAATAGATCTCCTGGCTGTGGTTGCCGCCTGTGGATACGCCCACCTTGTAAAGCTCGGGATGGTCTACGAGGCAGTGGAGGGTTGCAAAGCCGCCGCCCGAATGGCCCCATACGCCGATACGGTCGGGGTCGATGAAGGGATATTTCTCACACAGCTGACGAATGACCGCGACATGGTCCTTAAGGCCGGCGCAGTCGCCCATGTTGTTGTAGCCATAGTCGTGGAAGGCCTTGCCGCGCAGAGGTGTGCCGCGGCCGTCGATGACGACTGTGATGAAGTTCATGGCCGAGAAGCAGGGTGTGAAGCCCAGGTTATCAATTGTCTCGGCAAAGGTCTGAGGTGCGCGTGTTGTCTGGTTGCCGCCGTAATAATACTCGGTGACGGGATACTTCTTGGTGGGGTCGAACTGGTTGGGCATATACATTACGCCGTAAATATCGGTCACACCGTCGTCGCCCTTGGCCTTGAAGGGGATGGGATATGTGAAGCCCATATCTTCGAGGCGAGATACATCGGCTGTGCACAGTGTACCGATGGCCATGCCGTCGGTGATGTCAAAGATGCGATGTGCGGGGGCATTGTCGAAGGAGGAGATGGATGCCGCAAAGTATGCGCCTTCGGGTGCGAAGAATGCGTTGTGGTCGCCCTTCTCATAGCACATGAGTTTTACCTCAAGGCTGTCGAGATCGACATTATAGATATATCTCTGGTAGATATTGACGCCGGTTTCTCTGCCCGATGCCGAGAAATAAAGGATGTGCTTTTCCTCGTCGAGGTGCAGCATCTGACGTACGCAGCAGTCACCGTCGGTCAGGCGGCGGCACTTGCCGTCTTCGAGGTCATAGTCGAACAGATCGAACTGTCCGTCGCGCTCGCTCATCCACATGAGCTTGCCCATCTTCTCGGAGATGACAAATGTCTTTGCCGAGAAGTCTTCCTGCATGGGGCTGCCGGCATTGAGGATATGGTGATGGTCGAAGAAGAGGAATGTGTCGCTCTCTTCGGTGAAAAGCAGCTTTGTTTCAAGTGTGGCTGTGTCGATGGTATAGATCTCGGCCTTTGTGCAGCCGCGGTTCATAACATAGCAGGCGGCAATGTTGCCCTCGTCCGACCATTCGATCATCGAAAGGCGGTCGTTGATGGGCGCACCGAAGGAGAGATTGGTCTTGGGAACGGCGATCTCCTTCATCTCGGATGTTGCCATGTCATACATGAGGAACTGGGCCTCGGCAACATGCTCGTCGCCGGGCAGAGCATACTTATATGTGTGCACCACGGGGCGGACAGCCTTGCCGCCTTCGGGAACGCTCTGAACCAGTGTATAATCGGGGATCTGGCTGAAATCCAGCAGATAGGTGAAGAACTTGGTCGAGTCGGGCGACCAGCGGATGCCTGTGGGCTTTTCGATGCCGGCAAGGCGGTCGGCAATATAGCCCGACGAGCCCTGATAGCGGATGCCGTAGCCGCGGTCGGCTGTGCCGCCTTCGGTCAGGCGTGTTTCGAGCATCGAGGGAAGTGCCAGCAGATAAAGGTCGCCGTCCTTTTCATAAACGGCCTTCTTCTTATCGGGCGATACAACGGCGTTCTTGGGCAGAGCGGGGTTGAGCCTTGCGATGTTCTTGCCGTCATACATGAAACGGGACTTGTCCTTAAGTGTGAATACGAAAGCGCCGCCGTTTGTCACGCGCTCGGGGATAAGGGGCAGGTTGTCGGGGTCGTATTCCTCGCCGGTCTTCTCGCCCAGCAGCTGAGCAAGATGGGCCTGGTCGAAGAGGGCGCGCTGTTCGCCCTTTGTCAGGTCGACAAAGGTATAGGTCTTGACTTTTTTATTATCGTCGTTAAAGCTCTCTCTTTCATAAAGGAAGCAGCCGTATTTTACGAAATGGGGCCTGAAGTTTACATTTGCGATGATGGGTGCGATGCGCTCGGGAGTAAAGCGCAGGGCATGGTCGATACGTTCTCTGATCTGATCCATGTTTTCCTCCGGTTTAAAATAATTCATTACCTTGTATTGTACATCAATTTTGGGTATATAGTCAATGTTTTGGCTGAGCGATATTGTAGGGGCGATTCACGAATCGCCCGGGCGGGCGAGCAATGCTCGCCCCTACGGGTCATCTGACGGGAAGCCACCCTGTAGGGGCGTGCAATGCACGCCCGCTTGGCTCTCCCTCCGGGAGAGCTGGCACCCGAAGGGTGACTGAGAGGGCACTGGACGCAGTTCACCTCATCCACCGCCGTGCGTGGCGACGCGAAGCTAGTGCCGTTTACGGCGCCCCCTTCCCCATCGAGGGGAAGGCAGAGCCAAACACCCGTCAGCTATCGCTGCCACC
>JAFQVZ010000057.1 GCA_017407765.1 Clostridia bacterium
AGTCACCCTTCGGGCGACAGCTCCTTTCAAAAGGAGCCTTGGATACGGTCGGGCGATTCGTGAATCGCCCCTACAATATCCCCCAGCCCCCTTTAGGCAAGGGGGCCTTGGATGTAAGGTTACACTTACTCTGCGTCGGCGTAGCCTTCGAAGATGCGTACGAAGAACTCGACGCTGCTGTCGAGAGTTGTTGTGTCGACATGCTCGTTAACGGCATGGACTCCGCCGCCCTTGCCGCTGTTGCGGCCGCCTACAAAGCGGTATACACTGTCGGAAAGACCGCAGTAATAGCGCGAGTCGGTGCCGCCGGTGACCAGGCCGGGGACGATGGTGACGCCGGGATGCATGGCCTTGGTGACCTGCTCGACCAGGCGGAAGCCGGCGCTTTCGGTGGAGGAGATAGCAGGGGGATTGTGACCCTTTACAAGGCGGAACTTTACCTCCTCGGGCAGGACTGCGCGGAAGTGAGCCTCGAGATCCTCAAGGGTGTCGCCGGGCAGCAGGCGGGAGTTGGTAATGATGGCGGCTTTTTCAGGCAGAATATTGGCCTGAGCCGAACCGGAGGCCATTGTAGGGGTGGTTGTTGTGCGGAAAAATCCGTTATTTTCGCGTGTTTCAAGGCAGATGCGGCGCAGAGCATCCCAGTTAGCCTCGGGATCGGCCTTGAGCTGGCCCATTTCGCCGGCGGTGATGGGCGCCTGAGCCTTGAACATATTTGTGACTACCTCGGTGAGCCTGAGGGGCATGGGGTTGGCTTCAAGAGTCCACATTGCATGGCCCAGCTTGCCGAGTGCATTGTGCAGAGGGGGATTTGCGGCGTGGCCGCCCTTGTCTTCTACCCAGAACTCATAGTCGGCATAACCCTTTTCGCCGATATTGATGGTGGCAACGGGACCGTTTTCGGTCTGCATGACTCCGCCGCCCTCGTCGAGGACAAGGCCGAAGCGAATGCCGCGCTCCTTGAAGGTGTCGGCAATGATCTGGCAGGCAGCGCCGGGGCCGCCCATGATCTCTTCGTTATAGCCGAAGGCTACATAGATATCATAGTCGGGAACAAAGCCGTCGCCGATAAGACCTTCGAGAGCCTCGAGCTCGGCCAGCATTGTGCTCTTACAGTCGCCCGAGCCGCGGCCCCAGAGGATGCCTTCTTCGTCGATGTGGCCGGAGAAGGGAGGATAGGTCCAACCCTGCCAGTCGCCTTCGGGAACTACATCCTGATGAGCGCATACCAGAACGGGCAGCTTGCCCGATTTGCCGGTGCCCTTCCAATGGAAGACGAGGGCGCACTTGCCCATGATCTCTTTTTCCATGGTCTTGTGAACCAGAGGATAGGTCTCTTCAAGGTAAGCATGAAGGGCAAAGAAGTCGTCGACACGGGTCTTGTCGGGGTCGGCGCTGGAAACGGTGGGGAACTTTACCATGCCCGCAAGATGCTGGGCAAACAGAGCGTTATCATATTTCATAATGATTTGGTTCCTTTCAAAATATATTTTAAGAGAAAGAGGCAGGCCAAGCGGCCTGCCTCGATTATGACTTATTTATGCTCCTTGAGCCATTCGAGGGCACAATGGACATATACGGCGGGGCCGTAGGGGAGAGCTGCCTCGTTGTAGAGGACCTTGGGGTTGTGGTTGGAGATGCGCATTGCGGGATCGTCGACCTGAGCGCCCAGCCAGAAGATCTGTGCGGGAACGGCATCGCCAAAGTAGGAGAAGTCTTCCGAACCGGTGGAGCGCTGCTTCTTGGGATGAAGCTTTTCTTCGCCGACAACATCGGCTGCATAGCGGACTACATCATCGGTGAACTCGGGGTCGCTGTCCATGGGAGGAGCGGAGAAGAGCCATTCGACCGAAGCTTCGCCGCCGAAGACCTTGGCTGTGCCTTCGACGATCTCTTCAACACGGCGTACCATGAACTTGGTCAGCTCCTTGTTGAAGCCGCGCATTGTGCCGCGGAGATGACCCTCTTCGGGGATGACGTTTGTGGCGCCGTCGCCGAATGTCATTGTGCCGACGGTCAGTGTGCACTGCTCGGCAGCGTTGATCTCGCGGGCCAGCAGCTCCTGCAGAGCAAGATAGATGTGAACGCCGATATTAATGGGGGAAATGCCCGAATGGGGAGCTGCGCCGTGGCAGCCCTTACCCCTGACTGTGATGTCAAAGCCGTCGGCCGAACCCATGTTGGGGCCCTTGCCGAAGGTCAGCGCGCCGGGCTCGCCGAAGGGGCCGACGTGGATGCCGAGGGCGGCATCGACCTTGGGATTCTCGAGAACGCCGTGCTCGATCATGTCCTTGGCGCCGCCGAAGGTCTCTTCGTTGGGCTGGAAGCAGATCTTGACAGTGCCTTCGATCTCGTCTTCATGGGCCTTGAGCAGCTTGCAGGCACCCAGCATCATGGACATGTGGAAGTCGTGGCCGCAGGCGTGCATCATGCCGGGATGCTCGGAAGAGAAGGGAAGGCCGGTCTCTTCGGGCATGGGCAGAGCGTCCATGTCGGCGCGGATAAGGATGCACTTGCCGGGCTTTTTGCCGCCTGCAAGGGCGACGATGCCGTTTGTGCCGCAGTCCTGGGGCTCATAGCCCATTTCGACCAGCTTTTCCTTGATATATGCAACCGTCTTGGGAAGGACGTTTGTGATCTCGGGATAACGGTGGAAGTGGCGGCGGTTGGCAACCAGCTCGTCCATCATTTCCTGGGATTCTTTAAGAAACTTATTCATAATGAGTTATCCTCCTTGTAAAAAGCGCTTTCGCGCATACTCTTCATCATACCATATATTATAACAGAGTAAAGGAAAGATGGGGTGACGAAAAAACGCGGTTATTTTTGGGTATTTTGCTGTGTGCGGTGAGCCAAGATTGCCTTCCCCTCCCTTTAGGCAAGGGAGGCAAGAAATGCCTGACTATATCTTTATGTGAGATTCTTCGACAGCGCACTTCGTGCTTGCTCAGAATGACATTTTAGATTATCGCCTGACTACATTGTCATCCTGAGCGGAGTGTAACGGAGTCGAAGGATCTCACTCCATTCTTCCTACAAGTACCCTTGGCTCTCCCTATGGGAGAGCTGTCACCGAAGGTGACTGAGAGGGCAAAATGGCCCCCTTGCCTACAGGGGGCTGTCAACGACGTTGACTGGGGGATATTGTAGGGGCGATTCACGAATCGCCCGACCGGACTTGCCGCAGTATCCCTCCACCACCTAACGGTGGTCCCCCTCCCTTTAGGCAAGGGAGGCATGGGCTAAGAAACGGCACCCCGCGTCCAAGGCTCCTTTTGAAAGGAGCTGTCAGCGCGGCTGACTGAGGTTTGGCAACACCGTTCTGACGGTTATCTTTGTGTTGCCGTAAGACTGCTGGCCAAACACCCGTCATGCCTTCGGCATGCCACCC
>JAFQVZ010000058.1 GCA_017407765.1 Clostridia bacterium
TCTCGAGGGGCGGGGATTTGTGGAGCTGACGACTACGCAGCGGTTGGGCTCTTCGCCGATGGAGGAGCTGGTCGCACCCTCTACCTGAGCGACAGCGGAATGAATGATGCGGCGCTCATAGGGATTCATGGGCTCGAGAGTTGTGCTCTTGCCGGTGCGTACAGCGGTTACAGCGAGCTTCTTTGCGAGCTGCTCAAGGGTGTGACGGCGCTTTGCTCTGTAGGTGCCGGAGTTGACAACAACTCTTGCGAAGTCGCCCTCGCCTCTGTTTGCTGCCAGACCTGCAAGGTACTGGATGGCATCAAGAGTCTCGCCTCTGCGGCCGATGGTGATGCCGGCATCATCGCCGTCGATCTGAACCTTGATGTTCTGGCCTTCGGTATCGACGGATACGGCAGCTTCATCAAGGCCCATGCCTACAACGATGGACTTAACGTAATTGAGAACGATCTCGGGCTTGTTGCCGAAATCAACAGTCTTTTCGGGTGCTTCGGGCTCTTCGGCCTTTGCCTCAGCCTTTTCTTCGACCTTCTTTTCAGGCTTCTTCTCGGGGGCAGGTTTTCTTTCGGGCTTTGCCTCAGGCTTTCTTTCAGCCTTGGGAGCATGAGCAGGCTTTTCATCGGGAAGCTCTACCCAAATGCGGACCTTTGCGGGCTTAGAACCGATACCAAGAAAACCCTTTGAGGGCATATCGACGATCTCGTGGTCGTAATCGTCTACACCACGGGTAATGCCAAGCTCGGCGCAGCCGTTGTCAATAGCTTCTTCAACGGTGCGGCCGGTGGCCAGTATTTCTTTTCTCATTTCAGAATCTCCCTCTTACTTAACGTCAGAGCTTTCGGGTTCAACGTATTCTTCGCCGTACTTTTCGGCCATTCTCTTTCTGGCCTCGGCAAGCTTGCGGCGGTTTGCTTCCTTTTCGGAAACAGCAGCGGGGTCTTCACCCTTCTGTTCGGCAGCTTCACGGGCACGCTTCTTGGCCTCGATCTTGGCCTGACGCTCAGCCTGTCTCATTTCTTCGGCGAGAGCTTCAGCCTTGGCGATCTCTTCCTTGGGGTTCATTACCTTATTGAGAACGAGCTGCTGGACAAGAGAAAGGACGTTGGACAAAAGCCAGTAGATACCTACGCCTGCGGGAACTACAAAGGAAATGTATACGCTCAGCAGGGGCATCATGTACATCATCATGTTCATGGAAGCGCCCATGCCTGCGTTATCGGCGGAGGACTGGGTATTTGCCATGGAAAGCTTGCTCATCATGAAAGCGGAAAGACCGGAAAGGATCGGTACGAGGAGCAGAGCGATGTAAAGACCCATTTCCATGCCGTTGGGCTTGAGAGAGGGGGTCTCGCCGAGGGGAAGGCCGAACATGGTGAAATCAAATTCCTGCATCTTGACAGTGAGCTCAGCGCCGAGACCGGAAATGAATGCATCGGGATTTGCCTTGACAGCGTTAAGGACGCTTATCTGGTTGGAGTAAACATTGAGGTTGCCCTCGCCGAGAACGGAGGTGGCGATCTCAACAGCCTTATTGATCTCTTCTGCGCTCATTCTGAGCATATGCTTGAGGGGGTAGTAGATGACATCGAGCATACCGAAGAGGATGGGGAACATGATAAGAGTAGGCAGGCAGGAGGAGAAGGGAGAAAAATGCTCTTCCTGATAGAGCTTCTGCAGCTCCATGCCGTAACGTTCGCGGTTGTTGCCGTACATCTTCTGCAGTCTTGCCATCTTGGGCTGCATACGTGCGTTGGCGATAACGCTCTTCTGCTGCTTAACGCCGAGCGGCACCATCAGAAGCTTGATAAAGATGGTAAAGACAATAAGAGTAATACCGTAATTGTTGGTGAAGTTCTGGATCTGGTACATCATCCAGCCGAAAAGTGTGCCGAATGGTGCAAAGAGTTTTAACATAGCTGCTTCCTCCAAGGCTTTCTTTTTTCTTTAGTTCGGAGCGCCGTTCGCCCCGCCGGATCATGAGGTGAAAGTCCGTTTCGCAGAAGGTTTAAGAAGATTTTTTTCGAAACGGGTTTCTCGATTCGAGAGCGTAGACCTTGTATTCCCTTCGGAGGGTGAAGTGGTCGGGAACAGGGTCATATCCCCCTCTTGAAAAGGGGTTGCATCGAAGCAGGCGCCATGTGGCAAGTATTACGCCTTTTATTGCGCCGTGCTTATTAATTGCCTCGACCGCATAGGCCGAGCAGGTGGGTACATAATTGCAGTGCGGTTGTGTGTATGGTGATATCCCTTTTTGATATAGCCGCACCAGGCCGATGAATACCCTCTTCATCGCGCCTTCTCCAAATACGGGGCAAGGTGTTTTTGCATAGCCGCCTGCACATCCTGCATACGGCACTCGGTCGTTCTCGTTCTGGCCACAAACACAAAATCAAGGCCACCCTGTTCGGGCAGCCCGGCTGCGAGGGAGCGGTAAGCCTCCCTTATTACCCGGCGGGCACGATTTCTAAGGTGTGCCTTGCCGATTTTTTTACTGGTCGTGATGCCGATACGATTTATGCCGAGGCGGTTTTTGCCCACATAAGTGATGAGGACAGGAGAAACCGCGGCGGGTCTGTGGTAGAGCCGCCGGAAATCTACGTTTCGGTTTAAAGTAACTATCCTTTTAGCCAACGCCTGTCCCTCTTTCGAAGACCTGAAAA
>JAFQVZ010000059.1 GCA_017407765.1 Clostridia bacterium
AATGCAAGAATTCTTCCTGCAAAATCCGGATGTAAAAATATTCCGGTATCTAAAATAGCTACCGAAATATTTTTACCACTATATTTTTTCTGTACATTTTCATTACAGACAATCTGTTCTTTTACACGCCACACAGCATATTCTCTCTTTTTGTATAAAATATGCGTTCAGACGCGATATGTGACTATTGCACTTTACTTTTCTTTCTCTTCGGCTTTGCAGTCATCAGTGCTATGGCAACTGCACTTAACCCTAAAGCAATAAACCATTTTGGATGAATACTCATATCCCCGGTATTTGGAGAATAATCCTTCTTACCAGACAACGTCGTAAGATTTACTTCTCCATTTTCAATTTGTACTGTTCCATCCTTTCCTAATGCATAAATGGCAAAGGTAGAAAGATGTGTTGTCTTAAATTGAATGTATTTTTTTCCATTCTTATCCTGAATGGAAGAAGATAATAATTCTAATTGACCATCCTGATCCAAAGCTGCAACATGAACTGTAGGATCCTTGACGTATGTATGACCGGGAACCAGCTTGTAGGTGTTAGCCATTACGCGTGTATCGCCGTCCTTGACGCCGTACTCAGTTACCTTAGCCTCGTCGAGTGTGATACCGACTTTACCGACTGTGAATGTGTTGGTGACAACGCCTGTTGTCGATGTCAGGTAAGCCATTGTGCCCATGACCGATGCGGCTACCAGCATTACAGCACACAGAGTCATCAGAAGTGCCTTTTTGGTGTTTTTCATGAAAACATCCTCCTTAAATAATAATTTTTATCTGCACAGGCCGCATACGGTCTGAAGCATTTGATTTGATTTACTCGTCCTTCTTTTTCTTCTTATCGCCGTCATCAAAAAGATCGGGGATAAAAACAAGGATCAGGATGATCGCGCCTGCCGAGATCGCCACATAGGTTCCGGGAGGCTCCTGAATGAAATTGGCAAAATAGCCCATCTTCGGAATGCTGAACACCGGGGTTCCGATAACATTCCTGTAATGAACAAGGCTGCCGTCGACGGCATCGTTGGCATCGCCCTTGGTCATATACCTGAGGACCTCGGGCTCGTCCTCGTCGGGAACGACCTCGACGATGCGGTGGGTGGCGACGGTGTCTTCATCCAGCATAAAGGTGATGACATCGCCGGCCTCAAGCTCGCGATAGTCGACCGACTTAACATATATCAGCGAACCGGTGTGATATGTAGGCTCCATCGATCCGGAAAGAACGGTGAACACCTGCAGCCCGAAAAGCCTTACGCCAACCAGCAGGATGGCAAGAATGGCTACTGCAGCAACGAGTATGGTAGTGAATGTATCCCATACCTTCTTAAACTTTTTATTCATTGGATATAATGCACACTTGCACGGATATATTCATGCCGCCACAAGTTCTTCCTTTCGCTTATTCAAGCACGCAGACATATATATCCAACCATATATAAAATATAAGGTTGTTTCCCGATCAAGATGTCCTTATGCTTCCTCAAGACCACAGACGAGATAAATCGGACACCGTCCGATCTATGTCCTCTGCCCTCTTCAAGAGCACAGACAACTTATTGACCCACGGTCGAACCTATGGGCAACAAGCTTGTTACAATGATTTACTAACTTATATTATAAACTTTTTGAAAACTTTTGCAATATCTTTGTAATATCTTTTATTTTAATTTACTGAACCGAATACCGTGAAGGGCCAGACGCGGTAGACGATCTGTCCGACGATCTGTTCTTCCGATACACAGCCGACCGAGGTGTTTCTCGAGTCGACCGAGGTGGCTCGGTGGTCGCCCATAACGAACCATCGCTCGTCGGGCACCTGATAAGGCAGCTCGATGTTGCAGTCGCCATAAGCAAGCTCGCTTACATAGGGCTCGTCAAGCAGCTCGCCGTCGACATAGACCTTGCCATCTTCGTCAATGTTGACCCAGCTGCCCGGGCCGGCGATGCACCTCTTGACCAAGAGCTTGTTGCCGTAATAGAAGGCAACGACATCGCCGCGCTTAAGCTCCGACGTTTTGAGTGTCACGACGATCTCGCCTTCCTGAAGGGTGGGGGTCATCGAATTGCCGTAGATCTGAAGGACCGGCATCCACAGCGTCGCGACCAGAACGGCCACAGCTGCAACGGTTATCAGCGTATACACCGTGCTCCTGAGAACACTGCCATATCTTTTCTTATATTTTTCGCGCCTCAGCTCGCCTTCAAGCTGCTCGATCTTCGGAGGCGAGGTATAGCGGCTGCGGTTACGTTTGAAGTTCATTTCCTGACCTCTTTGCGGGGAGTTATCTTCTCGTCGGAGAGGCGCTTGATATTTTCGAGGTACTGCTGAGCGGCCTTTTCGGCTGCCTGAAAGACCCCGTTGAGCCTGAGGGATGCCTCGGCGATACTGCCGGCCTCCTCGAGCATTATGCGCCTGTCTTCAAGCTGAGCCGCCAGCTCTTCGACCTGCTCCTGAAGCCTCTCGTTCTCTTTCATCTGAGAAATGAGCATTTCAAGAAGCTCGGCGCGGGTGAGTTTTCTGAGTTCTTTATCTGTCATTTCTCTTCCCAAATTATATAAAATTATAAGTTTAATTCTTTTATACCGCTCTATCGTTCCTAAAGTGTTCCCAGATAGTTCCAAAACCGTTCCTAAACAAGGGTACACCTCACCGATGGGTATTCATGGCCTTATAGTACCACAATCACCTCAATTTGTCCATAGAAAAAGACCTCGAATTTTCGAAATTATATACTTTTATATGCGAATATATAGGTTTTCTAACAATAAAAAACCTTAAGAACAGAGGCATTTACAATCGGCCTTTGGCATAGTAAAATATAAATATAACCACGCGCAACGATATCGGAGGCAAAATGGAAGCTCTTATAGTTGACCTTATAGAACAATACGGATATATCGCCATTTTCCTGCTAATCACTCTGGAAAATGTGTTTGCGCCAATTCCGTCGGAGATCATTCTCGCCTTCGGCGGCTATCTTACATACGCCACCGACCTCACCCTTTTCGGTGCGGCAGCCGCATCCACCCTGGGATCGCTGCTGGGCGCGACCATACTTTATATAATAGGTAAAAAGATCGGCCCCGGCAGTGTGGATCTTTTTATTTCCCGATTCGGAAAATACATGAGGGTAAGCCGAAGCGATGTGACCCGTGCCCGCGCATGGTTCGACCGCCACGGGGTGTGGACCGTGTTCGTATGCCGCCTTGTTCCCCTTGTCCGCAGCCTTATCTCGCTGCCTGCCGGCATGGCAAGGATGGACTATAAGCTGTTCATATTCCTGACAGGCCTCGGCTCTTTCCTATGGAACACTCTTCTTATCAGCCTCGGCTCGCGCCTTGGTGCCGACTGGCACCTGATCGCTGCATGGGCCGACAGATATTCGTGGATCCTCTATGGGTTCATGCTGATCGCCGCCGCGGTGATTATCATCAGACATATTATAAACAAGAATAAACAGGAGGAAGAAAAATGACACCCGAAATGGAATACACCACAATAAAAGTGCAGGAAGATTTCTATGTGATCGCTCAGCGAGGCGTCAAATGCTTCCTCTTTGTGGGAACTGACAATGCCCTGCTGGTTGACACCGGATTTGGCGGCGACCTTATGGCAGAGATCCGCAAGATCACTGACAAGCCGATAAAGCTGGTTCTGACCCACTCTGACGGCGACCATGTGGCAGCCGACAGCCAGTTCTCCGAAAAATACATGCATCCCTCTGAGTTCTCCACCTATATTAAAAAGAACAAGCGCTCCCCGGGCTGCCTGCCCATCTGGGAGGGTGACATTATTGACCTTGGCAATTTCCGCTTCGAGGTCATCCTCATTCCCGGCCATACTCCCGGGTCCATCGCCCTGCTGGAACGCGAAAAGAGATTTATTCTCGGCGGCGACACGATGCAGGATAATGCCATCTATATGTTTGGCGAAGGCCGCGACCTTGCCGCTTTCCGCTGCACGATGGCAAAGCTTATGGCGATGCAGGATGATTTTGATATCATCTATCCCTCTCACGGAAATATGACGGCGCCAAAATCGGTGCTCAAAGAGCATTACGAGCTTGCCGGCGATATACTCGAAGGGATCTGGCCCGAACCCCAGCCTGCACCTGCCCACATGCCCGAAAGTGTCAAGCTCTGGCAGAAGGGCGAGGCAAGGCTCTATCTTGAGAAGTAAAACCATGCGTGAAATAACTCTTATCGAAATGCTTGAGGCCCGCGAAAAGCGGGCCCTTGTTCAGAATAAACTTATTGAAAAATACGGCTGCCCCATAATCTGTTTTACCATGAATATCCCGGGGCCCATCAAAAACTCTCCCATTATCGAGCGTGCATTCCGCGAGGGCCTGGCCGCCCTTGGCCATCGTCTGCCTAAAAGCGCTCTGTTTCACTGTGAAACCGAGTCGCTCCCCACCGGCTGCACGGCATTTTATGCAGTCGACATGGATGTTCTTGAACTTAAGAAAATATGCACCGCCATTGAGGACAGCTGTGAGCTGGGCAGGCTCTTTGACATGGACGTCATCGACAAAAACGGAAACAAGCTTGAGCGAAACGCGGTCGATGGCAAAGACCGCGGCTGCATCGTCTGCGGCGCTCCGGGACGCGGCTGCGCTTCACGCCGCATTCACAATGCACAGGAGCTTCAGAAGGCCGCTTTCGGCATAATTTCCCGTCACTTTGCCCGCAAGGACGGCGAAATTGCCGCCTCTCTCGCAGTTACCGCTCTTCTCGATGAAGTGTGCACTACTCCGAAACCCGGACTGGTGGACAGCCGCAACAGCGGAAGTCATACCGATATGGATATCTTTACCTTCACTCGCA
>JAFQVZ010000005.1 GCA_017407765.1 Clostridia bacterium
GATACACCGGCTCGGTGTATGACAGCGACATGGTCATCATGGCGCACAACTACCGCAGCCACTTTGCGAGACTCAGCAGAGTCGGCATGGGCGAGAGGATAAGCTTCACCGATATGGACGGCAATAAGTTCGTCTATGAGGCGGTAGAGCTGGAGACTCTGCAGGCGACTCAGATCGAAGAAATGACCTCGGGTGACTGGGATATGACCCTCTTCACCTGCACCACCGGCGGCCAGGCGCGAATAGCGGTCAGATTCGTGGAAGTAGTGGAGTAAGCCGGTTCGCAGATGCATTTTGTGAGGTGATAATCATGTGTGCATCGCCAAGAACTCAGATAAAAGATCTTATAGGAAAAAAGTTCGGAAACCTTACTGTCGCGGCCTATGACGGCAAGCGCAAGGGCAGCCACTACTGGCTGTGCAGATGCGACTGCGGCAACGAGAAGGTGGTGTCGCAGAGCCACCTGCAGAACGGGCACACAAAGAGCTGCGGCTGCCTCAGAAATATTGCCGGCGATCTGACGGGAAAGGTGTTTGGCGAGCTTACGGTCGTGGGGCCTGCCGAGAAACGCGCCGGCAGAAAATACTGGAACTGCATCTGCAGCTGCGGAGAGAGCACCGTCGTTTCGCAGGATAATCTTATAAACGGACATACAAAGAGCTGCGGACACCTTGCGAGAGAGGTGCAGTCGAGCAACCTCAAGCTGGTGGACGGAACATCGGTTGTCATGCTTGAAAAGTCGAAGAACAGGCTGGTTTCGAGCAACACCAGCGGCCACACCGGTGTATATAAGGCGCATAAGAGGAATATGTGGACGGCGCAGATATCTTTCAAAGGCAAGACATATTATCTCGGCACATTCCATAACATCGAAGATGCCATCAAGGCCCGCAAAAAGGGCGAGGAGATGCATGACGCCTTCATCGAGGGTTATTATAACTCGCGTGAGGAGAGCGCCGCCGACGACAGCAGCAACAATACAAATAACGACTGACAGCGCAGCCTGCCCTTTATCGGCAGGCTGCTGTTTTGTTCAAAACAAGTTTCTTGATATGGCGCGCCCTTTGTGATAGGCTATAAAATAGTAGAAATGAGGGCATATTATGTTTTTGAAAAGAGCAGCCGCCCTTACGGCGGCTTTTTTGATGATAATACATTTGTGCGGATGCGGCGCGGAGAAAGAGCAGGAGAGCATGGTGTTTGCAATGGACACCGTGATGACCATGCGCCTTTACGGCGGCGATGAAGAGCTTATGAAGTCGCTGGAGAGCAGGATAAAGGAGCTTGAGGGGCTGTTTTCGGTCACCGACGAGGGCAGCGAGATCTATGAGCTCAATCATACGGGCAGCGCCGAGCTTTCGGACGATACGATGGATCTTGTCGCAAGAGGGCTTGAACTCTGCAGGACCACGGGCGGCGCACTTGACCTTACAGTTTATCCTATAGTGCGCGCATGGGGGTTCACAACGGGAGAATACCGCGTTCCCAATGAAGATGAGCTTAGGGAGCTTTTAAAGACGTGCGACCATGAAAAGATAAATATAAGCGGCAGCATGGTGAGCATAGATGAAGGCATGGAGCTTGACCTTGGTGCGGTGGCCAAAGGATATACTGCCGATGTTCTCACCGCGATGGTAAAAGAGGCGGGAGTAAAATCCGCGCTTCTTGACCTCGGCGGAAATATATCTCTCATCGGCGAGAAGCCAGGCGGCGGAAGCTGGGGCGTGGGCGTGCGCGACCCATTCTCGGAGGAGAATATAGGCGTACTCAGGCTCAGCGACTGTATGG
Source organism: Clostridia bacterium (assembly GCA_017407765.1). GTDB lineage: Bacteria > Bacillota > Clostridia > Oscillospirales > Butyricicoccaceae > RGIG1902. The sequence continues at coordinate 1,789 of JAFQVZ010000005.1, forward strand.
CGGTCACCTCGGGCAGCTATGAGCGCAATTTCGAGCAGAACGGCAGAGTGTATCATCATATCATTGATCCCGACACCGGAATGCCGGCCGACAGCGGCCTTGCCTCGGTCACAATAATCGGTGAGGAAGGCACATTGTGCGACGGATTGTCGACGGCGCTGTTCGTTATGGGCCTTGAAGATGGGCTTGACCTGTGGAGGCGCATGGATGATTTCGAGGCTGTCTTTGTGACCGATGAGGGTGAGATTTTCATCACCGAAGGTCTTGAAGGAAGCTTCGACTCGGAGCATAGCTATGAGGTGTGCAGACGATGAAAACAAAAAGGCTTGTTTTTGATGCCTTGCTGACAACGGTGGCCCTTACCATATTCATGCTGGAGGCCCAGGTGCCTGTTCCGGTGCCTGTTCCGGGCGTAAAGCTGGGCCTTTCCAACATAGTCACGCTGTATGCGGTATTCGCGATAGGCGCAGCCGATGCGCTGGGCATCCTGCTGTGCCGCGTGGTGCTTGGGGCTTTTTTTGCGGGGCAGCTGATGACCCTTATATACAGCCTGACCGGCGGACTTCTGTGCTGGATAGTGTGCTGCCTTCTGAGGAATGTAATGGATGATCGTCAGATATGGCTGTGCAGTATTCTTGGGGCGATGGCTCATAATATAGGGCAGATGGCTGCGGCGGTGGCTGTTACTCAGACGCCTAAGCTGCTTGTGTATCTGCCGGTCCTGATGATTTCGGGAATCATTGCCGGCACTTTTACAGGGCTTGCAGCGAGGTTTTTGCTGGAACGAATGAAGAATATATGAAAAATAAACAGCCTGTGGATTTCTCCACAGGCTGTAGTTTTAACGTTTTAACTGTTAGATTTCACCGAGGGTTTCGACTTCCTTGAGCCATGTTGCCGATACGGCATCAGAAGGCATCTTCCAGCCGGTTCTGGGCGAGATGCCTACCGAACCGACAGCGGGGCCGTCGGGCAGGCAGGA
>JAFQVZ010000060.1 GCA_017407765.1 Clostridia bacterium
ACACCCCCGCCTTGAGGCGGGGGCAGATGTTATTCTTTATCTCCAAAGACGCTATGAGATATGAAAAACCCGGTCAGAAGATAGGTCATATTATAAACAGCGCTTATAAAAGTGCTCTTTCCGCTGATGATCCCGAGCTTAAAGCACAGAAGCATGGTTGGGTCAAGCCACCCATATATGCCGCTGCATATATCCACCAGCCAATCGGGATATGAGCTGAAGCCCATCATATTATTCTGGGATATATGGCCCGAAAAAAGGAAAAGCAGACAATAGGCGGCAAATATTCCTCCCGTAAAAAGAGAGCCCTTTTTAATACGGAAGCCCACCTTTTTACTGTCGGTGGAAAATAAAGCAAGACAAATGCCCATAATGCCGTAGAGAAAAAACCTCACGCTATGCATATCGGCTGCGGTAATCATAACCCAGCTTCGCTTTTCTTCAAGCTCGACGATATAGTCTGAAAGCCCAAATATGATCACGCCGATAAATATAAAGGCAGCAATAATCTTATGTATGGGGAAATTGCTTTTTTTCACAATCATTACCTCCTTGATTATTTCGTTTTAAAACAGCAGCTTTTACGGATCAGCTTCTTTCCTTGGCCATCATCTTTGTGCTGACATTCAGCAGGAACAGCGACACCGACAGTCCGCACAGAACGAAGCAGTAGGCCGCCTTCCAAGAGCCGGTGAAGTCGAACAGAAAGCCCATCATGGGCGAGCCTACCGAGAATGCGATGGTGGAGGCCATCGACATATAGGGGTAGTATCGGGGATAGAGGCTGGGACCAAAGGTGTTGTTGGCGATCAGGGTATAGCCTACCGAGGTGGTGGCCGTCATAGGTCCGAACAGAAGGCCGCAGATAAGGCCGAAGGTGGGGCCCAGGTCGCCTACAAAGAAGAGGCCGAGAACACCGATCATACCGATGGATGTGACCATGAGAACGGCACGGTTAATGCCGTATTTATCGTTGAGCCAGCCGAGGCCCAGCTTGCCCACGAACTCGCCGGTCATGTAGGCCGAAACCATCATAGCGCCGACAGCCGAGGTGAAGCCGTTGGAAATGGCGATATTCTGCAGGTGGCCCGAGGGGCTCATACAGACGGCAAACAGGAAGGAAAAGATGACCATCATCAGGAAGGGCACCGAGCTGAAGATCTCGCGTGCTGTCAGCGAGTCGGCCTTCTTGCGGTCGGCCTCAGCCTTTTCCTCGTGAATAACGGCTCCCTCGCCTGCTCCCCACGCGACGCAGCCCTTCTCTTCGGGGCGCATACGGATGAAGAGCCATACAAGAGGCAGGGTCACAAGCACCAGCACACCCTTGAGGGATGCGGCGATGCGCCAGCCGTGGCTGTCGATGATCGAGTTGAGAACGGGGTTCATAATGATGCCCACAACGCTGCTTACGCTGAGGGTTATGCCAATGACCAAACCACGGTTCTTCTGAAACCAGTTGTTGATGATCATGGTGATGGTCATAAAGCTGCCCATGCCGATGCCGAAGCCAAGCAGGATACCGGTGAGATAATACTGCCAGACGTTCTGCACAACGCCCTGCAGCAGGAAACCCGTTCCTGTGAGGATGGCTGAGGCCGTCATCATCTTGCGTACGTCCACCTTGCCCAGCTGGCGGCCTACCCAGGGAGCGCTGCCGGCCATGGCGATACACATAATGGTCGTCTGGGTGGAGATGGTGCCAAGGCCCACATCGAACGCTTCGGCAAGGACCGGCATGAAGATGCTGCCGCAGTTGGTACCGATGCCGATGGTGGCGCCCATGAAGATGCAGCAGGACACCATTATGACCCAGGGGTAATATTTCTGTCTTGTTGTCAGGTTACTGGGCATAACTTACCTGATGAAATTGGTCGAATAGCGGACCTCTTCGGGCTGGGGATGGTCGAGGCCGTTCTGCCTGCCCAGCTCGATGCACTTGAGCATCCATGCCATGTTGCGGCCCAGATAGCGCATGACCTGCATGCCCTCAAGGTCCTGACGAACCTGGTCGGGGTTATTGCCGTGCACCATATTCCAATACTTGGAGGATACAACGGGCATCTGATTGATGGTGAAATATTTATTCAGCTGGTCAAGAGATGCGGTGGAACCGCCTCTGCGGCAGGAGACCACAGCTGCGCCCGGCTTGAATGCGAAGACCGAGGAATTGCTGTAGAACACGCGGTCGAGGAAGCTGGATGCCGCGCCGCTGATGGATGCATAGTGAACAGGCGCGCCGAAAATAAAGCCGTCGGCCGACTTAGCCTTTTCGACAAACTCGTTTACGCCGTCGTTATCGCCGAAAACACACTTGCCCGCGTTGCGGCACGCGCCGCAGCCGATGCAGCCCTGAATGGGCTTTCTGCCTACCGAGAAGATCTCGGTCTCGATGCCCTCTTCAGTGAGGGTATTTGCTATTTCTGCAAGAGCTGTGTAGGTGCACATCTCGCCGCGGGGACTGCCGTTAAAAAGAAGAACTTTCATTGCTGGAAACCTCCGTTATTAATTTTAATTCTATAAAAGCATACCATAAAAGCTTGTTCTTTTCAACATGGCTTCACAGGTGTATAATAAACCCATAAAAAGCATGAATGTGAGGAAACTCAGAATGAAAATAGCGGTAACTGCAAGAAACTTCACCACCCCCGGGCAGGATGCTCCCCTTAAAATGCTGCTGGATGCCGGGCATGAGGTGCTCGACCTCAGCGATAAGGATATGGGCGGCGGCACGCCGGTATCCGAGATCATCGAAGCGGCAAAGGATGCCGACATAATCATCGCCGGTCTCGAGCCCATGAACAGAGAGGTGCTGGACGGCTGCCCCAATGTAAAGATGATCTCCCGCCGCGGCATCGGCTA
>JAFQVZ010000061.1 GCA_017407765.1 Clostridia bacterium
TATTCTGCCTATCTACTTCCACAAGAACTATGAGGAAATGGTAAAGGATATCCGCGAAAAGGCACATGAGGGTGATATAGTCCTCTTCTCTCCCGCCTGCGCATCCTTCGACCTGTTCCCCAACTTCATGAAGCGCGGCGAGTATTTCAAGGAATTGGTCAGGGATCTGAAATAAGCCGCGCGAAACGCCGCCGGCAAGAATGGCGGCGCACGATTTTGACGGATTTATTCCGGCAAAATCTATGAAATTGCAGGGGTTCCCGAATGACAGTGTCATTTGGGGCACAGCGCGGCGAATATTTCAAAGAATTGGTCAGGGATCTGAAGTAAGCCGCGAAAGCCTTCTCATTGATGAGGGGAAAGCCCTCTTCTGTGAAGAGGGTGGCACCGTTAGGTGACGGGTGATGGTATGGTGTATTTGCTGAAAAACGCCATATCCCTTCGAGCTTGTTGGCTTCGATGTCAGCAAGAATGGAGGGGGACGAGTTTTTCCATAAATGCTCTGTCCCAATCCTCAGTCACTCCGTGACAGCTCCTTTCCCAAAGGAGCCTTGGAAACTTTTTTCTAAGCCTTTTTCACTCAAAAAGGAACACAAAAGCAAAAAATAAAAATACACATACAAACACAAGAAAACACACTGGAGGTGTATCTTTTGACACTCAAGGAAAAGATCAAGACCCTTGGCAACGCCTACGGCGTATCGGGCGACGAGTTCGCAGTGGCTAAGATCGCTGCCGAGCTGCTGGCTCCCTATGTCGATAAGGTAGAAGTCGACGAGTTCGGCAATGTTTCGGGCTATAAGTCCTGCGGCAAGCCCGGCGCCAAGAAGCTCATGCTCGACGCACACATCGACGAGATCGGCTTCCTCGTAACAGGCATCACCAAGGAAGGCTTTATCCGTTTTATGGGCATGGGTGTTGACCCCAGAATGCTGCCCGGCAGCACACTCAACGTCATGACCAAGAAGCACGGCAACATCCTCGGCGTAGTAGGCGCAGTTCCTCCCCACCTGCAGGCTCCCGGCGACCAGACAAAGGCTCTGCCCATCGACAAGCTCTATGTAGACGTCGGTATGCCCTATGAGCAGGTCAAGGAAATGGTCAGGATCGGCGACTACATGACCTTCACCAGCGAGGCATTCGACCTTCTGGGCGATCAGGTATGCGGCAAGTCTCTTGACGACCGCGCATGCTTCTGCTGCCTGCTGCATGCTCTCGAGCTGCTTCAGGGCAAGGAGCTGGATGTTGACCTCATCGTCATCGGCACCACAAAGGAAGAGATCGGCGGCCACGGCGCATCCTACCGCACATACGTCGACAAGCCCGACCTCGCAGTAGCTATCGACGTATGCCATGCCCGCACCGACGACAACCTGCCCGGCGACCGCGTTCAGGATCTGGGCGGCGGCCCCGTTATCACCATCGGCACAAACAGCGTTCCCCGCTTTGCACGCAAGGTCATCGAGATCGCACGCGCAAAGGACATCCCCTATCAGCTCTCGGGCGCTCCTGCAGCCACAGGCACAAACGCATGGAGCATGCAGATCATCAACGAAGGCTGCGCTACACTGGTAGTTTCGCTGCCTCTTAAGTATATGCATTCGCCTGTAGAGGTCCTCAAGATGAGCGACGTAGAAAATGTTGGCAGGCTCCTTGCCGAGCTTGCTCTTGATATCGACGGGAGGTGGCAGATCTGATGAACGACATCAATAAGGTAACCGAGATCCTCGAAAAGCTCTGCAGCGCCGACGGCGTCGCCGGTTATGAGGAAGAAGTAAGAGTAATCATCGAAGAAATGGTAAAGCCCTATGCCGACGAGATGTTCGCCGATGCTCTGGGCAACCTCTTCGTTTTCAAGAAGGGTAAGAACCGCCGCGAGAAGCCTCTGGTCGTCAGCGCCCATATGGACGAGGTCGGCTTTATGGCACGCGAGATCACCGAAAAGGGCATGATCAAGTTCCTGACAGTCGGTTCGGTAGATCCCCGCGTTATGATCGGCCGCAAGATGAAGGTCGGCCCCAAGAAGGTCCCCGGCGTCATTTCCCTCAAGGCTATCCACCTGACAACACCCAAGGAGCGCACAGTTGCTCCCGCAGCAGGCTCGCTGTATATCGATATCGGCGCAACATCCAAGAAGGAAGCCGAGAAGTATGTTCAGATCGGCGATCCCTGCTATTTCGATTCGCCCTATGAAGAGTTTGGCGACCAGCGCATCAAGGCCAAGGCCATTGACGACCGCGTAGGCTGCGCAGTTATGGTCCAGCTCCTCAGCGAAGAGCTTGAATATGACACATGGTTCGTATTCGGCACGAACGAAGAGATCGGCGGCAACCGCGGCGCTGTAGTAGCTGCCAACCGCCTGAATCCCGGATATTTCCTCGTTATCGAGGGCACAACAGCCTGCGATGTTCCCGATGTTCCCGCTCACGGCCATTCGACCACTCAGGGCGAGGGCGTTGCGGTCTCTATCATGGACAAGGGCTCGATCTATTCCCGCCCCCTCATTGATGCCATGACAAAGCGCGCAACAGAAGAGGGCATCAAGTGGCAGTATCGCCGCTCGTCCAACGGCTTTACCGATGCACGCGCATTCCATTCGGCAGCAGCCGGCGCTAAGGGCATGGGCATCGCCGTTCCCACACGATACATCCATTCGGCCGTAAATGTCGCCTACAAGCCCGACATCGAGGCTGTTCTCAGGATGGCAAGACTCTATGTAAAGGAGTGCAGTGACAATGCTTAATGCTTTTGAACTTCAGAAGACGCTGGTCAAGGCAGCAATGCCCTCCGGCTACGAGTCGCGCTGCGGCGAGGCTATCGCCGAGATCGCAAAGCCCTTCTGCGACGAGATGTGGTTCACACCCACAGGCAGCCTTGTCTGCCATAAGAAGGGAGGCGGCAAGAAGCTTATGTTTGCCGCACATATGGACGTTATCGGCTATATCGTAACAAATATCAGCGACAACGGTTATCTTTCCTTCACAAACATCGGCGGCCACAATCCTGCCGCCTCTATCCATACAACCGTTACATTTGTAAACGGCACACGCGCCGTCGTCAAGCTGAAGAAGCAGGGCGACTGGGCCGAGAAGCCCCTTACATCCATCGCACTCACCGACCTCTATCTCGATATCGGCGCAACAAGCCGCGAAGAGGCCGAGGCTATGGTCAAGGTGGGCGACCTTGCAATGTTCGACACCGAGCCTTATCTCTCGGTTGGCGGCGAGATCATCTCTCCCTATACCGACGACCTTATCTCCTGCGCATCGCTTCTGATGGCCATGGAGCAGGTAGGCGAGAGCGAGAATGACCTTTATTTCGTATTCACAACTCAGGAAGAGATGGGCCTCAAGGGCGCCATCACAGCTACAGGCTGCATCGAGCCCGATATGGGCATCGCCATCGACGTCTGCCCCACAGGCGACGACCTTAGCGCAGGTATGGATATCCCTGTAGCCGTCGGAAACGGCCCCACCATCAAGATCAAGGACGGCAGCGTTATCTGCCATCCCAAGGCACTGGCTTTCATGCGTGAAGCAGCAGACAAGGCCGGCATCAAGTATCAGGACGAGATCATCCTTGCAGGCGGCACCGACACAGCTGCCATGGCTCACACCGGCAAGGGCGCTCCCGCAGGCTGCATGTCGATCCCCTGCCGCAACGTCCACTCGGCTTGCGAGGTCGTTTCGGTAAGCGACGTTGAAAACGGCGCAAAGCTGCTGGCTGCATGCGCTATGCAGACATTTTAAAGGAGGGAAATGAACTATGTTTGATATTTTGACACTTCAGAACGAGCTCCTTTCGCTGGCGCTCCCCTCCGGATTTGAGGCAAAGGTCGGCGCACATCTTGCCGAGCTGGCCAAGCCCTTTGTCGACGAGATCACCACCGATGCAATGGGCAACGTCATCTGCCATAAGAAGGGCGAGGGTAAGAAGATCATGCTGTCGGCCCACATGGACCTGATCGGCTTTATGGTCACCTTTATCGATGAAAAGGGACGTCTGCGTTTCGAGCCCATCGGCGGCCACAACCCCGCATTCCTCCACCGCACCTCGGTACGCTTCCCCAACGGAACAAGAGGCGTTATCATGTGCGAGAAGTGGGGTGTTGAGAGCAAGAAGAACATGGCCGATGTCCGCACAAACTCCTTCTATATCGATATCGGCGCAGGCTCTTACGAGAATGCAGCAAAGGTAGTTAATATCGGTGACGTATGCGTATTCACAGGCGAGGCCTGCGAGCAGAACGGCATGATCATGACTCCCTATGCCGACGACCTTGTTGCCTGCATCGTTCTGCTCAAGGTCATGGAGCAGCTCAAGAACTCGCCCTATGATGTATACTTCGTATTCTCCTGCCAGGAAGAGCCCGGCCTTCGCGGCGCAGGCACTTCGGCATATCAGATCCATCCCTATATGGGTATCGCGGTCGACGTATGCGGCGCAGGCGACACACCCAGCTCCAACACCTACTGCGATGTCAAGCTGGGCAAGGGTGCAACAGTAAAGATCAAGGACGGATCGCTGGTCTGCAACCCCCAGGTAGTAAACTTCCTGCGTGAGGCAGCCGAGAGAGCCGGCGTTACCTATCAGGACGAGATCCTGCTCTCGGGCGGCACCGATGCAGGCGCTATCCAGCGCACAAGAGGCGGCATTTTTGCCGGCGGCGTATCTATCCCCACAAGAAATGTCCACTCTCCCCGCGAGATCTACAGCATCTCCGATGTAGAGGGCGCTGTTTCGATCCTTGTATCGGCACTCAGCGAATAATCCAAAACAGGAGTAAACTTTTCCAAAATGAGCTTTGATTTTACACCGGAGCTCTGGGAACTGGCCGAAAAAGCGGAGGAGCTTGCAGCCCTCCGCTTTAAAGCCATTGACCGGGTCTCCTTTATAAACACACAGAAGATCCTGACCGCATTCTCCAACCACCGTGTGTCCGATTCCTACTTCAGCGGCACCACCGGTTACGGATATGACGATCAGGGACGCGACAGGCTCGAAGAGATCTATGCCGAAGTCTTCGGCGCAGAGGCAGCCCTTGTCCGCACCGGCTTTGTAAACGGCTCCCATGCCATCACCTGCGGCCTCTTTGCCTGCGTCACCAGCGGCGACACCATGCTGTCGGTCACCGGCAATGTATACGACACTCTTCAGACCGTCACAGGCCAGCACGGCAAGCTGGGCGGCACCTTTGCCGATTATGGAATAGGCTTTGAGATCGTCGACATGAAGGACGGACTTCCCGACTGGGACGCCATCCGTGTCCGTGCGGCCGAGCCTCATATCAAGGCAGTCTATATCCAGCGCTCCCGCGGCTATGACATCCGCCAGACCCTTTCCATCGACGAGATAGGCCGCATCTGCGCCATCGTGCGCGAGGTCAATCCCGAAGCCGTTATCATGGTCGACAACTGCTACGGCGAGTTCTGCGACACACGCGAGCCCACACAGGTGGGCGCCGACCTTATCTGCGGCTCTCTTATCAAGAATCCCGGCGGCGGACTTGCCCCCTCGGGCGGCTATGTTGCCGGCCGTAAGGATCTGGTAGACCGCGCTGCCTGCCGCCTGACACTTCCCGGCATCGGCGCCGAGTGCGGCGCATCGCTGGGCCAGAACCGTGCCCTCTATCAGGGCTTCTTCATGGCCCCCCACACAACGGCACAGGCCCTTAAGACGGCATCCTTCTGCACATATCTCATGGGCCTTCTCGGTTATGAGGTAACACCCTCGCCCGATAGAGCCGGCCTTGATATCATCCACACCGTAAACTTTGGTGCGCCCGAAAAGCTCAAGGCATTCTGCCGCGGCATTCAGGCCGGTTCGCCCGTCGACTCCTATGTCACACCCGAGCCCTGGGCTATGCCCGGCTATTCTGACGAGGTAATTATGGCAGCCGGCGCATTCATTCAGGGTTCTTCCATCGAGCTGTCGGCCGACGGCCCTATGCGTCCTCCCTACACCGCCTTCATTCAGGGCGGCCTCACATACGAAAGCGGCAAGCTGGGCATCATGACGGCTGTCCAGTCGCTTCTCAACGACAAAAAATAAGATTAGAGGTTGATTTTTTTGGAAGCACTGCTTGAAGAGATCCTCGATAACGCATCACAATATAAAAAACTGGGCAAACCTGCCAGCTATATCCCCGAACTGGCAAAGGGAGATGTCAACGACCTTGGCATCTATGTCATTTCCAGCAACGGACAGGCCTTCCGCGCCGGTGATTATAAAAAACAGTTCACCATCCAGAGCGTTGTAAAGCCTATTCTTCTGCTGCTTGTACTCATGGACAACGGCATCGACGAGGTGCGTTCGCGCATCGGTGTCGAGGCCACGGGCAAGCCCTTTGACGCCATCAATGTCACCGATCAGACTCTGCTCAGCCAGCACATTAACCCCATGGTCAACATGGGTGCCATTGCCATGTGCAGCCTTATCAAGGGAAAAGACTATAACGAGCGCTTTGAGCGCCTGCTGGAGCTTACACGCAAGCTTGCCGGCAACCCCAATATCCATCTGGACGAGGCGGTCTATCTGTCGGAAAAACGCACAGGCAACAAGAATCGTGCTCTGGCATTCATGCTCAAGTCCTACGGTATGCTCGATGACGATGTGGAAGATGTTCTTGACTGCTATTTCAAGGCATGCTCGATCAGCGTCACCTGCAAGGACCTTGCACGAATCGCCTATGTTTTTGCAAGCCGCGGCAAGCTGCCCATCTCTGACGAGAGGGTATTCCCTGCCGAGCTGGCCCGCTTTGTAAACGCGGTCCTTGTCACCTGCGGCATGTATGACGGCTCGGGCGACTTTGCCGTAAGAGTCGGCGTTCCCGCAAAAAGTGGTGTAGGCGGCGGCATCATGGCCGTTGTTCCCACCCGTATGGGCATCGGCATTTTCTCGCCGGGCCTCGACGAAAAGGGCAACAGCCTTGCAGGCACAAAAGCTCTTGAAGAACTCAGCCACAGGATGTATCTCAGTATTTTCTGATGCATAAAGCCACCCTTTGGGTGGCTTTATATGCTTTATGGTGCAGTTTAATTATCAAAAAATAAAATAATTTACATCCGGGCGTTTATACTGTATAATAAGCATGTAAAAATCCTATTACGGAGGTAATTCACATGGTTGTTACAAAAGATTCCATCATCGGCGAGATCCTTGCTGAGGATATGGGTGCTGCAGAAGCATTCTTTGAGTGCGGCATGTTCTGTGTTGGCTGCCCCAGCTCGGCTGTAGAGTCGATCGCAGA
>JAFQVZ010000062.1 GCA_017407765.1 Clostridia bacterium
CCTTAAGATCAGCCGTGAAACAAACTACTCCAAGGATAAGAACCTGTGGCATCTGAGACATGAGGGACTTGACCTTGAGAACCCTGCAAACGAGCCTCTTTATAATAAGGAAGGCTTCCTTGAGATGGGCGTGTCTCCCGAGCAGGCTCCCGATGTTCCCACATACATCGAGATCGATTTCGAAAAGGGCGTTCCCGTTGCATTCAACGGCGAGAAGATGAAGGCTATCGACGTTATATATAAGCTCAACGAAGTTGGCGGCGCAAACGGCATCGGTCTTCTTGATATCGTAGAGAACCGTCTGGTCGGCATGAAGAGCCGCGGCGTTTACGAGACTCCCGGCGGCGAGATCCTCTATCATGCACACAATGTCCTTGAGACAATCTGCCTTGATAAGGAAACAGCTCATTATAAGGCTCAGGTAGCTATGAAGCTGGCTGATATCCTCTATAACGGTCAGTGGTTCACACCTCTGCGCGAGGCTATCTCGGCATTTGTCGACAAGACACAGGAGACAGTCACAGGTAAGGTCAAGCTGAAGCTCTATAAGGGCAACATCATCAATGCCGGCGTAGAGAGCCCCTACAGCCTCTACAACGAGGATCTGGCTTCCTTTGGCGAGTCTGACTATGACCAGACCGATTCCGCAGGCTTTATCAACCTCTGGGGTCTGCCCATCGCAGTTAAGGCTACACTTGAGAAGCACTGGAACAAATAAAATAAGTATTTTCTGCAGGGGCGGTATTGTTGCCGCCCCTGAACTTATGTTATGATTAGATTAATAACATGGATATTAGGGAGAATGTCATGAGAAGTGTAAACGACATTGTAGAGTTCCTTGAAAAACTGGAAGAAAACAATATCTATTTTACACTTAGTAAGAGACGAGATAGTGTATTGGTAACAGTTGCTGTTCCGGGTGAAAGATGGGAAATAGAGTTCATGGCATCCGGAGAAATTGAAATTGAAAAGTTTAAAAGTAATGGAGAAATATACGGCGAAGAAGAATTGAAATTGCTTTTTGAAAGTTTTTAATTTTGATCTATGTAGTAATATTGGAGGAAATATAATGAAACTTTGGTCGGGAAGATTTGATAAGAATACAGACGAGCTGGTCGACCAGCTCAACGCATCCATCACATTTGACAAGCGCTTTTTTAAAGAAGATATAACCGGCAGCATCGCCCACGCCACAATGCTGGGCGCTCAGGGCATCATCGCAAAGGAAGAGGCCGACAAGATCATCGAGGCACTTAAGGGCATCATGGTCGACATGGAGGCCGGCAAGATCCCCTTCCTCATTTCGGATGAGGATATCCACATGTGTGTAGAAGCCGAGCTTACACGCCGCATCGGCGACACCGGCAAGCGCCTGCACACAGCGCGCAGCCGTAACGACCAGGTGGCGGTTGACTTCCGTATGTATATGAAAAAAGAGGTCCTCGAGATCCGCGCCATGATCCTCAGTCTTATTGAGGTACTGGTAAATATGGCCGAGAAGAACACCGACACCATCATGCCTGCATACACCCATCTCCAGCGTGCTCAGCCCTCGACATTTGCACACTACATGATGGCCTATGCCAATATGCTCAAGCGCGATGTGCTTCGCCTTGAGGACGCATACGAGAGAATGGATGAGAACCCCCTTGGCTGCGGCGCGCTCTGCGGCACCACCCATCCCATCGACCGCCGTATGACAGCCGATCTGCTGGGCTTTGCGCGTGTGTGCGAAAACAGCCTTGACGGCGTTTCCGACCGTGACTATGTTATCGAGGTCCTTTCGGCGCTGTCGACACTTATGATGCATCTGTCCCGCTTCTCTGAAGAGATCATCCTCTGGTGCTCCTGGGAGTTCAAGTTCATCGAGCTTGACGATGCATATTCCACAGGCTCGTCCATCATGCCTCAGAAGAAGAACCCCGATATTGCCGAGCTGGTAAGAGGCAAGACCGGCCGCGTATACGGCAGCCTTATGGGCTTCCTTACCATTATGAAGGGCCTTGCCCTGGCATATAACAAGGATATGCAGGAGGACAAGGAGCAGGTGTTTGATGCTATCGACACTGTTAAGGCCTGCCTGCCTGTATTCACAGCTATGATCGATACGATGACTGTAAAGCCCGATAATATGTATAAGGCAGCATCCCGCGGCTTTATCAATGCCACCGACTGTGCCGACTATATGGTCAAGAAGGGCCTGCCCTTCCGCGAGGCATACACAGTAGTCGGCAGGCTGGTAAACCACTGCATTTCCATCGATAAGACCCTCGAGCAGCTCACTCTTGAGGAGTTCAAGGGCTTTTCCGACATATTTGAAGAAGATGTTTTTGAGGCAATTGATCTTAAGACCTGCGTTGCCATGAGACTTTCGCAGGGCGGCCCCTCCAAGCCCTCGGTAGATGCCCAGATCGCATCCATCAAAGCATTCCTTGAGAGCAAGGCACAGTAAAAATAACAACAGCCATGCCGAATATTTTTCGACATGGCTGTTCTTTTTATACTTCCTATGGTATAATTATGTCAGGTGGATATAAAAACAAGAAAGGACCTGATCTTTTATGAAAAAAGCATTTATTTCGGCTGATATCGAAGGCATGGAAGGCAACGTATCCCGCATGCAGTCCAACCGCGGCAACCCCGACTATCCTCTGGCACGCAAGCGTCTTGCTGAGGATGTGAATGCCGCCATCCGCGCCTGCTTCGACTCGGGTTATGACGAAGTATATGTATGCGACGGACATGGCGACATGGAAAACCTCATCATCGAGGATATGGACCCCAGATGCAAGCTGATCTCGGGCGCTATGCGCAGCAGCCTGCAGATGGAGGGCATCGATTCCAGCTTTGATGCATACATCTCCTTTGGCCATGCCGGTGCCGGCCTGACCATCGGCGGCGTTATCGACCACTGCTATAACGGCGGCAAGATCTATAACCTTCGTTTTAACGGCGTTACAATGAACACCGAAACAGTAGCCAACGGCCTTGTAGCCGGCTTCTATGGCGTACCTCTGGTTGCCTGCATCGGTGATAAGGCTCTGGCGGAAGAGTGCAAGGCATTTGTTCCCAATATGGAAGCGGTCGTCGTCAAGGAAGGCCGCAGCCGTTTCTCGGCCGTTTCGGTACATCCCACAGTTGCACGCGAGATGATCTATAACGGCGTAAAGGCAGCTCTTGCGCGCATCGATGAGATCAAGCCCATCGAGTGCCCCAACCCCCTTACAATGGAGATCGATTTCAAGGATTCCAATATGGCCGACACAGCTTCGCTGGTTCCCGGTGTTGTGCGTCTGTCGCCCAGAACGGTTTCCTTCACAAGTGATCCCGAGACTGTTTTCAAGGTTCATGAACTGCTCTTCTACCGTGTAGTCGACGTTCTGGCATAAAACTTTAATCCCACAGGATAAGCTTAGATCCTGTGGGATTTTTTCACGTTATTTGGGAAACTTGCATCTTGAAAAATCCTGTGATATACTTGCCAATGAAGTAATTTAACCTTTTTTTAATACCTTTTTATTTAATAATGAAACTTGTAGATAATATAAAACAGAATAAGCTCGGGTCGATCGGCAGAGTTAAAACGATCACGCTTGCTTTTTTGGCGGTGGTGTCAGTGGGAACATTTTTGCTTATGCTTCCTGCTGCAAAAGAGGGGGAAGGCGCGGCTGACCTCCTTACAGCACTCTTTACGGCCACATCGGCCACTTGTGTCACAGGACTTTCGGTGGTGGATACCGCTACTTATTGGAGCTTCTGGGGAAGGCTTATAATCCTTGCTCTTATCCAGATAGGCGGACTTGGAGTTATGATGCTCGGAGCAAGTGTTGCTCTGGTGGTTGGCAGAAGGATCAGCATGGGCCAGAGGCTGCTTCTGAGCACATCCCTTAATCTTGACGAGACGGGGGGAATAGTTCGCTTCGCATTGCTCATAATCAAGGGAACTTTTGCCTTTGAAGGCATCGGAGCGCTGTTGCTGACGGCTTGTTTTATGCCTGAGTTTGGTTTCTGGGGTGCTTTGGAGAGGGGAATATTCGTTTCGATATCGGCTTTCTGCAATGCGGGGTTTGATAATCTGGGGCTTGGAGGCGAGTTTGCTTCCATTATACCTTATAAGAATAATATTCCTGTCCTTCTTATAATTGCCTGCCTTATCGTTGTAGGCGGAATTGGATTTTATGTATGGAACGAACTCAATGAGGTCAGGCTCGGGAAACGAAGAACAAGTCAGCTGTCGCTTCACACCAAGCTGGTGCTTTCAACAACTGTAATGCTTCTTTTGGGTGGAACTGCGGTGTTTTTCATTACCGAGTTTCGCGGCGATGCTATGGAGGGCGGAGTGATATCCCGTCTTGCACAGTCGTTTTTTCAGTCGGTTACAGTCAGAACGGCAGGATTTGATCATATTGGCCAGGGCGAGCTGACCTCGGCATCAAGGGCCGTTTCAATGGTGCTTATGTTTATCGGAGGCTCGCCCGGATCGGTAGCCGGCGGAATTAAGACAACGACATTTACCGTTCTGGCGCTTTCGGCAGTGAGTGCCCTTAAGGGACGAAAAAGAATTGAGGTTTTTGGCAGATCGATTTCCGAAAAAGCGGTGTCTGATGCAATGAGCTTGTTTTTCCTTGCGGCTCTTTCATCTTTTGTCGGCGCGCTTGTGATCTCGATGCTGGAAGGGATCGTGTTTGAGGCTGCGCTGTTTGAATGTATTTCGGCAATTGCCACTGTCGGGCTCAGCATGGGGCTTACCCCGATGTTTGGAACGGCATCAAAGATCCTGTTGGTCGTTCTGATGTTTTTGGGCAGAGTTGGCATAATTACAGTCGGAATGACGGCGCTTATGAGAAGTACGCCCGATGAGAGCATAAAGCTTCCTGAGGGTAAAGTTATCATTGGATAGGAGAAATATATGAAAAGCTTCGTAGTTATCGGCCTTGGAAGGTTTGGGTCGGCATTGGCGAGAGAACTTTCGGTTCTCGGCAATGAGGTCATAGCGGTTGACCGAAGCGAGCATCAGGTTAATGCTGTGGCCGACGAGGTCACCCATGCAATGACTGCGGATATTCACGATGAGAATGTCCTCAGGCGTATCGGAGTCGCCGAGTGCGATTGCGCCATTGTTGCTTTTGCCAGCGATATTCAGAGCAACATTCTGGTCACACTTCTGCTGAAGGATCTTGGTGTCAAGAAAGTGATCGCAAAGGCAAGCAATGCAATGCATGTTAGGGTACTTCAGAAGATCGGTGCCGATCAGATAGTATTTCCCGAAGCAGACATGGGCAAGAGAATGGCGAGAATACTTTCTTCCGGCAGGATGCTTGATTATATCGACATAGGCGGAGAGTATAAGGTGGCTGAGGTCAGATGTCCTGCACATTGGGCGGGCAGGAAGCTTAGAGAGCTTGATCTTAGAACGAAATATAATATTAATGTGCTTTTGATCAAAAATAATGATAGGCTTATAAATCCAAGCGCCGACTATGTTATTGAGAAGAATGATGTGGCAGTGATCATGGGCCTTGAGAACGATGTGTGGGTGGTAAGCAATGAAAAATAAGATCACATCAAGAGACAATCCCATAATCAAAGAGACGGCAAAGCTGCTTAAGAGCAGGGAGGAACGCCGCAATGCAGGGATGTTCCTCTGCGAAGGCGCCGTCATGCTGAACGAGGCTGTAAAGGGCGGCGCTCATATCGGCCGGGTTTTTGTCCGAGAGGGAACAGAACTGCCCGTTATCCCTGATGGGGCGGAGATATACGAGGTCCCGTCATCGGTCCTTGAAAAGATAAGTGATGTCAAGACTCCTCAGGGAATCGTGTTCACATGCAGCATGGCCAAAGGCGGAAGCCTTAAGGGAAGGCGCATCATCGCCCTTGAAAATGTTGCCGACCCCGGCAATATCGGCACGGTGGTAAGAACTGCCGAGGCATTTGGCATAGACACAGTCGCGTTTGTGGGCAGCTGTGCCGATCTGTATTCGCCCAAGACGGTCAGGTCCACTATGGGATCGGTGTTCAGGGTCAATGTTTGTTTCCTGACGCTGGATCAGCTTATGGAAGAGGCAAAGCGCCTTGGCCTGCCCGTGTATGCCGCTGCCCTCAGCGACAAGGCTGTCGAGATAGGCTCGGTTATGCCCGGGGATGCTGTCGTAATGATCGGCAATGAGGCGAACGGACTTTCGCAGGATGCCCTTGACAAGTGCGGCAAACATGTTATCATACCGATTAATGGCATTCAATCGCTCAATGCTGCCGTTGCGGCATCGGTATTTATGTATGAAATGTCGAAAGACAGATAAAAAAGACAGGTGTAAAAGATGATCGAGTACAGTATCTGGCTGAGCCTTGTAAACGGACTGTCAAAAAAGAAGAAAGCTATGCTGCTCGAAAAGATGGGCAGCGCAGAGGTGATATACTCTTCCTATGCCTCGGTCATCATGAAGGCATTGCCCAAGGGAACTTCTCCACAGGAAGTGGAAGGGCTTTGGGATAAGAACATGAGAGAGGTCAGGGCTATCCTTGAGGCATGCAGCAAATGCCGTGCCACGCCCATTGATTATCTCGACAGGCGGTATCCTGCCATGCTTCGCAGCATACCCGACCCTCCAACCGTGCTTTATGTAAGAGGCAATCTGCCCGACCTTACCGGAGTTCCCACAGTTGCTATTGTCGGACAGCGAAAGGCAACGGTGTCCGGCCTTGCCAATGCCTCTCAGATCGCCTATGACCTTGCGCGAAACGGAGTGGCTGTCATTTCCGGCATGGCGGCCGGAGTGGACGGCGCGGCACACCGTGGAGCCATAGATGGCGGAGGTCTGACGGTGGCCGTTCTCGGAACGCCCATTGATAAATGTTATCCCTATGAGCATCGAAGACTGATGAGCGAGATAATCAGCACGGGTGCGGTTATATCGGAATATCCTCCGGGAAGCCAGACTCATAAGGGTAGTTTTATAAGCCGAAACAGGATCATCAGCGGCATGAGCCAGGGTGTTCTTGTTGTTGAAGCTAAAAATAAAAGCGGCAGTCTTGTGACGGCTGCACGCGCTGTTGAACAGAACAGGGATGTATATGCAATTCCCGGGCCTATCGACAGCGACGATCATGTTGGAACCAACCAGCTTATCAGAGAGGGTGCTGCGCTCGTCACTTCGGCAGCCGATATTCTTAACGAGCTGAAAATGGCGAGGACAGAAGCTCCGGCTAAAAGCATAAGTTTGCCCAAACAGCCGGAATTTAGAGAAGGAACATATATAAGTGATCTGTTCAGGCCGAACAGCATCAGCGAATATGAACTTCAGGAAAAAGACGATAAAGCTGCAGAAGACTATGAGTATGTGATTCAGCATATATCAGAGCCTGAGCCTGCCGCAGACGACCGCGATCCGCAGGACAGGGCAGTGCTCGAAGCCATTGGCAAGATATCGCATCTTGATGCCATCGTCGAAAGGACGGGCATGGATGTGGGTGATGTTCTTGCACGGCTTACCATGCTGGAGATAATGGGCGAGGTGGCCCAGCGTCCCGGCAATTACTATGAGAGAACTCGTTAGAACGGAGGACTTTAATGTCTAAGTTACTTATTGTAGAGTCGCCCGCAAAGGCGAAGACAATAACAAAATATCTCGGCGAAGGCTACAGCGTCGAGGCCTCGATGGGCCATCTGCGCGACCTGCCTAAAAAAGAGCTGGGTGTTGATGTAGATAATAATTTTGAGGTTAAATATATTCCCATCGAGGGCAAAGATAAGATCATCAAAAAGCTGAAGACGGCGGCCGACAAGGCAGACACCGTCTTCCTTGCGACCGACCCCGACCGTGAGGGCGAAGCGATTTCGTGGCATCTTAAGGAGCTGCTTGAGCTGGATGACAGCAAGACACAGCGTATCACCTTTAACGAGATCACAAAAAAGGCAGTTACCGAAGCGGTACAGTCGCCCCGCGAGCTGGATATGAACCTCATCGATGCTCAGCAGGCACGCCGCATCCTCGACAGAATAGTCGGTTATAAGCTTTCGCCCTTCCTGTGGCGCAAGGTCAGGACCGGCCTTTCGGCAGGCCGTGTGCAGTCGGCCGTAACGAGAATGGTGGTCGATCGCGAACGCGAGATCCGCGCCTTCGAGCCCAAGGAATACTGGAGCATCGAAGTCAAGCTGGAGAAGGATGCCATCCCCTTCATGTCCTCCTTCCAGGGCGATATGAACGGCAAGATCGAGCTTGCCAATGCCGAGGAAACACAGAAGATCCTCGATGCAATAGATGGCCATCCCTTTAAGGTATATTCGGTCAAGCTGGGCAAGAAAAAGCGTCAGCCGGCACCTCCCTTTATAACATCCACCCTTCAGCAGGAGGCTTCGCGCAAGCTTTCGATGGCTGCAAGACGCACCATGTCGATCGCGCAGGAGCTTTATGAAGGTATCGATCTGGGCGACAGAGGCGTTACCGGTCTTATCACATATATGCGTACCGACTCGCTGAGAATTTCCGATCAGGCTCTTGCCCAGGCCAGAGATTTCATCATAAATAACTATGGCAGCGACTATATGCCTCAGAAGGCCCGTGTCTTCAAGACAAAGAAGGGCGCTCAGGATGCGCATGAAGCCATCAGACCCTCCGATCCTTCTATCACACCCGACATGATCAGGGGATATCTTTCTCCCGATCAGTATAAGCTCTATCGCCTTATCTGGTCCCGCTTTATTGCCAGCCAGATGAGCGAAGCTATCCTCAACACAGTCACAGTCGATATTGAAAACAGCGGTTATTTTTTCCGCACAACAGGTCAGACTGTAGCTTTCCGCGGCTTCCTCGCTCTTTATGAAGAAAGCCGCGATGATGCACCCGAAGACGAGGGAGCATCCAACCTGCCGCATCTTGCTGAAGGCGACATCCCCAAGCATCTTTCCACCGAGCCGAAACAGCATTTTACTCAGCCGCCCCCCAGATACACCGAGGCATCGCTGATCAAGTCCATGGAAGAGAAGGGAATCGGCCGACCCAGCACATATGCACCCACTATCTCTGTTGTTCTCGACCGTGAGTATGTTGCCAAGGAAGGCAAGGCTCTCAGGCCCACTATGCTGGGCGAAGCGGTCACCGATCTTATGATCGACAAGTTCAATGACATAGTCGACCTTAAGTTCACAGCTCAGATGGAGGATATCCTCGACGAAGTTGAAAGCGGAAAGACCGATTATCGCGATATCCTTGCCAAATATTATGATAATTTTGCAAAAGAACTGGCCCAGGCCGAGATCGATCTTGAGAAAAAACGTATCAAGGTCAAGGATGAAGAGACCGACATCGTCTGCGAGCTTTGCGGCAGAAAGATGGTCATCAAGGCAGGCCGTTTCGGCAAGTTTCTTGCCTGCCCCGGCTATCCCGAGTGCAAGAACACCAAGCCTATCGCTCAGGACACCGGCGTTGCCTGCCCGCTGTGCGGCTCGAAGCTGCTTAAGAAGAAGTCGAAGAGCGGCTATTACTACTATGGCTGCGAACATAACCCCGACTGCGGCTTTATGACGTGGGACACACCCACAAAGAAGACCTGCCCCAACTGCGGCGGAGTTATCTTTAAGAAATATACCAAGGAAGAAAAGAAGAACCTTTGCTATAAGCCGGGATGCGGCTTTGAAGAGCCTCTGCCCGAGCGTAAGACACGCGCAAAGAAGGCTGACGAGGCTGCCGATGCTTCGGCTGAAGAGGCACCCAAGAAGAGGGGCCGCAAGCCCAAGGCAGAGACAGCGGCCGCAGCGGCAGTGACCGAAGAGGCGCCCAAGAAGAGAGGCCGCAAGCCCAAGGC
>JAFQVZ010000063.1 GCA_017407765.1 Clostridia bacterium
GCGGAGCCTGACGGGTGTTTGGCCAGCAGTCTTACGGCAGCCGCCATGATAACGGATAATTGCCTTGCCAAACCTCAGTCAGCTACGCTGACAGCTCCTTTCAAAAGGAGCCTTGGACGCGAGGAGCCGTTCTCCAAGCCCTATTTCAAAAGCTTACTTTGAGGCTCTTGATATATTTTCTATATAGATGTATAATCTTAAGTCGGAAAATATAATATTAAGGAGAAACAAAATGAAGAAAAACAAGCTTATGGCTTATTTCTGCGTTATTGTGCTGTTTTATCTCGCAGCCAATTTCGCCCACCCCGTAACTCCTACCCTGATCGTTGAAAGAGGCCTCGACTCTTCCATGTTCGGCGTTGCTCTTGCCGCCATGATGTTCGTCAACTTCCTCTTCTCTCCCTTCTGGGGCAAGCTTTGCGGATATATCCCCACCAAGCGCATCATGCTCATCTGCGGCATCGGCTATGCCGTGGGCCAGGGCATCTTCGGCATGGCTCAGAGCGAGGCCATGGTCGTCGGCGGCCGTATGTTTGCCGGCATCTTCACCGGCGGCATGTTCACAGCCTTTTCGAACTATGTTGTAAACACATCCTCCAGCATCGAGGAGCGCGGCAAGAACCTGACCACCCTTATCACCATCCAGAACGTGGCATCGGCCTGCGGCTATTTTATCGGCGGCATGATGGGCATCGTTTCGGTCGAGTTCGCCTTTGCCTGCCAGGTGGTCACCCTTATCATCACAGGCATCCTCTTCTTTATGGCCTGCGAGGACGACACACCCTATAAGCACAAGCCCGAAAAGCCCCTTTCCATCAAGGAGGCCAACCCCTTCTCGGCCTTTGCCGCTGCCAAGGACTTTATGACTCCCATGCTCTTCCTGCTGTTTGCCACGGTTGCCGTTTCGGGCATCGGCCAGAACAGCTATGAGCAGTGCTTCAACTATTTCATCAAGGACCAGTTCGGCATGGGCAGCCAGTATAACGGCACCATCAAGGCTGTTATCGCTGTTGTAACACTGGGCCTCAACACAACTCTGGGTATGTATCTCCAGAAGAAGACCGACGGCAACAAGACCTTCGTTCTCCCCATAATGGCCAGCACAGCCATCTCCTGCCTGATCCTCGTGTTCACACAGCAGCCCATCTTTATCGGCGCCTACATCATCTGGAGCGGCTTCAACGCCATCCGTCTTGCCATGCTGCAGAATATCGTTGCATCGCGCACCACACCCGAGAACAGTAACACCGTAATGGGCTTCTATCAGTCGATGAACTCGCTGGGAAGCATCTTCGGCGCTCTGTTTGCCGGCCTTATCTACGACATGAACCCCATGCTGCCCTTCATGCTGGCGGCAGGCGCTTTCGGCTGCGCCTTCCTTATCGGCATGGTTTACATTACAAAGTATAATAAGACAAAGGCATAAAATAAGACAAAAAATCCGCCTCCGGAATTGGAGGCGGATATTTTTATTTGGATGATACATCAGATCACCTTAAAGGGAATACCGTTTTCTTTAGCATATTCTGTGGCATAAGAGCCCTTTGGGGCATAAATTGCAAGAGCACTGCATCCGTCAAAAGCTTTATAGCCGATCGTGGTCACACTTGCGGGGATATGTAGCGATTCGAGGGCATCGCATTCTCTGAAAGCCTCGTCGCCGATCTCGGTCACGCCGTCGGGAATATGTACCGACGTAAGAAACCAGCAATAACTGAAGGCACCGTCGCCAACTGAAGTCACAGTTTCCGGAACAATAACTTCCTTATTATTTCCATGATAGCTATACAGAGTATTTCGAACTGTAACAAATCCGTTTTCGCAAGCCAGCCCTTTGCAATTTCTGAAAGCAGCATCACCTATCGAAGTCACGCTGTCGGGGATGCTGAGCGATGCAAGACTGCTGCAGTCTTCAAAAGCAAATTGACCAATTGAGACAGCACCGTCGGGAATATGTATTGATTCAAGACAGCCGCAATCCTGAAAAGCCCAATCGCCGATAGAAGTCATGCTTTTGGGCAGCTTGATCGACGTAAGACTGCTGCATTTCAAGAAGGTTCCCATCCTGATAGAGGTAACACCATCGGGGATGTTGATTGAATTAAGGCATCTGCAGTCTTCAAAAGCGCGTTCGCCGATCGAGGTCACGCTGTCGGGGATATGTATTGATGTAAGGCTGCTGCATTCCCAAAAAGCACAGTCACCAATAGAGGAAATACTGTTGGGAATGTGGATCGACACAAGACTGCTGCAGCCTTGAAAAGCCCCGCCGTCGATTGAGGTTACACCATCCGAAATATAAATCGACTCAAGATATTGGCATTCGGCAAAAGCCATTTCGCCAATAGAGGTCACACTGTCGGGAATATTTACAGAGGCAAGAGCCCAACAATTATAAAAAGCAAATTGACCGATCGAAGTCACGCTGTCGGGGATATGGATCGATTTCAGACTGCGGCACCAGGCAAAAGCTTCATCGCCGATCGAGGTCACACCTTCGGGGATCACGACATCCCTATCGGTACCGTGATATTTTACAAGCACACCGTTTTCTATAACAAAATCACTTATATTAGGCATTTATAAAGCCTCCTGAGTCAGAAAATCCATTAAATAAATCATATCATAGCATCCTAATAGTTTCAAGGATAGCGGCCTGAGCCATTCAAAAGAAGCCTTGGATGCGCCCTCTCAGTCTGCTTCGCAGACAGCTCTCCCAAAGGGAGAGCCAAGTGAAATAAAACATCCGCCTCCGGAATTGGAGGCGGATATTTTTTATGCCATTTTGTCGAGAATGTCAGCCAGCTCACAGGCGCGGCAGGTGGGGATATCAGTTGGCCTTGGTCTCGAAGGTGAAGGTATATGCATCGTTAAGGTCGCCGTCCTCGTTCATAATGGTGCCTTCGAGGAGGGTGACGTAATAGATATAGCCTTCCGAGAGCTTGCTTGTGGGCATCAGGGTGACGATGGTGCCCGTTGTGTCGATGGCTGCGCCAAAGGAGACCTTGGTGCCCGTCTTGCTGCCGCGGCGGATCTGAATGGCCTCCGATGCAAGGTAAGAGGAGGTCAGCTCATTTCCCTCTGTGTCGGTGATGGGCTCGTCAAAGGCCAGCATGATGATGGTGGAGGCCGATGTGTCGGTGGAGCCGTCGAAGGGATAGGTCTCGATGGGGGCAAGGGTGCCGCCCGACTGGCTGCCCACCGTGAAGCTGAAGGTGTGCTCGGCATTCATGTTGCCCGCCTTGTCGGTGAAGGCGCCCTCGTCTACCATGACGAAGTATTTTGTGCCCGAGGCAAGGTTCTTTGTGGGGGTGAGCTCGATGATCTTCTTGCTGGAGCTTACCGTTACCGAATAGGGCACCTCGAGGCCGGTGGCCGAGCCCTTGCGGATGGTGATCCAGTCTTCAACATCGGCTGCCGTGAGGGTGCCGCCCTCGAAGTCATAGAGATATTCGGGATAGATGAGGATGATCGAGCTGTCGGGAGCTACCTCGGTGTCGCCCTTCTCGGGAGAGGTGGCTGTGACGGTGAAGAGCTCGTCGGCCTCGTCGATAAGCTCGCCCGAGGTGACGAAGGAGAAGCTCTGCTCGGGGATGGGCTCGTAGCTGCTGTCGAGCAGCATATCCTCGTTGATGACGATGATATATTCGGTGCCGCGCTTAAGGGTCTCTTCGGGGATGATGGTGATGCGCTCTTTATCCTTGCTGATGGTGGCCACGATGTCGACCTCATTTCCCTTGGTGCTGCCCTCATACATGGTGAAGGCATACTTGGAGAGGTAGGTGGGCAGAAGCTCGTCGCCCCAGTCGTCATAAATGGCTGTGCCGAAGTCGAACACGAACTCGGTGTCGCGGTCGATGCTGCCCGAGCCGGAGGGAGGTGTGACCTCGGGAACGATGCCGTCGACCTTGGAGGTGGTGAAGCTCCAGCTCATCTTCTCGTTGAGGTTTTCGAACTCGTCGGAGAGCTTTTCGGCCTTGATGACGACATAATACTTTGTGCCCATGTCGAAATCTTCGTCGGGGATGATGGTGATGGTCTGCTTATCCTTGCTGAGGGATACCGTGAAGTCGAGCAGAGTGCCGCCCGATGTGTTTTCACGCAGCTGCAGGGCGCCGGTCAGATAAGATGCCGTCAGGGCCGAGCCGTCGGCGCGGTAGACGGGCTCGCTGAACATGATCTTGGGAAGGGCATCGATGGGGACGTTCTTTGCCGAGATGATGGGATATACCTCGGGGATGGGGAACTCGCCGTCATCCTCATCGTCGGAGGGGAGGCTTTCGCCCTCGCCTGTTGTGAACTTGATCTTATATTCCTCATTAACTGCGCCGCTTGCGTTTGTGAATGCGCCTTCCTTAACGACGAGGTAATATGCCGTTTCGGGCTCAAGAGGCTCGTCGGGAACGACAGTGATCAGCTTGCCGTCGGAGGTGATGTCGGCCTCAAAGAGGGTCTTTGTGCCGTTGAGGCTGCTGCGTCTGAGCTCGAGGGCCGATTCGATATAGGAGGAGGTCAGCGCCTTGCCCTCGTCATTGAGAGCCTTGTCGCTGAAGGTGATGAAGATCTCGCTGTCGAAGGGGAAGTTATTTGTGCCGTGCTTGGGTGCGAAGGTCATTTCGAGAGGCTCGAAGGTGGGGTCGACCGAGGGGGCCTCGCCGTTGATCTTTTCGGGGAGGGTCTCATAGCTTACGTCATCGGCATTCTCGGTGACCGATACGATCCTGCCCTCGCCGGTGAAGTCGCAGGAGGCGTTTACTGTGGCTGAGGTCAGGACTGTGTCCTCTGCAAGGTCGACCGTTGTGCCGGCTGCCTTGGAGCTTACCGAAAGCTCCTTGACCGAGCCGCTTGTCAGCCTGATCGTGCCTGCTGCCAGCGCCTCGACCTTGTCGAAGGCGCCGCTGAGGGTGACGGTGGGAGAATTGAGCGAGCCGCCGAGGGTGACATTCTTAAAGCCTGCGCCTGCCCCCGCAAGGTTCGACTCGACGAGGGTGCAGGTGGTGGAGGCATAGACGTTATTGACTGTGGATGTGCCGACCGCGGCAATGCCGGTCTGGAAATTGCTGTTGACCGTCATGTTGGAAACATTGGTGTTTGACAGGCGGATGCCCGAGGTGCCGCCGCCGTTTATCAGCATGGTGCCGAGGATGCGGCAGTTATTGAAGGTGACGTTGCCCGAAGCAAGCGCGTCGGAGATGATAACGTTGCCGGTGATGATCCAGTTGGAATAGGTCTGGCCCGAAGCGCTGACCGTCAGGTTGGCCGACGAGACCTTTTCGCCCGAAAGGATAGATTCGATGATCTTGACGGCTTCGGCGCGGGTCAGGTTGCCCTTGGGGTTGAAGTTGCCCAGGTTGTCGCCTGCCATATAGCCCTTGGAATACACCGTCTTTGCGCCGCTGAGGGCCCACGATGCGATGGTGCCGCTGTCCTTGAGGGCAGATATGTTCTTTTCGGAGGAGGGCGATGTTACGATGCGTGCGATGACGACGGCTGCCTCCTGACGGGTGATCTTGTTGCCGCCGAGGAAGGTGTTGTCTTCATAGCCGCCGATATAGCCTGCGGCAACCGCCTTCTGCACCTCTTTATAATACCAGTGGGACGAGCTTACGTCCTTGAAGGAGATGTTCGCGGTGGCCGAGAGGCCAAGGGCGTTGTTCAGCATCTTGCAGAACTCGGCACGGGTGACCGGCTGGTTGGGGCGGAAGGTGCCGTCGTCATAGCCGGTGACATAGCCGCGCTGAACAGCCGTTTCGATATAGCTCTTGGCCCAGTGGTGGGTGATGTCGCTGAGGCCGGCGGCATTTGCCGTTATCATAAGGCCCGACAGCATCACGGCCGCAAGCATGAGAGAGATAAAGCGGGATATCTTTTTCATATATGTATTTTCCTTTCTGCAGTTTTGATACGCACGATCAGAGCAGCTGAGCGACCCTGTCGCCTACTTCCGATGTGGTGGCGGTGCCGCCCATGTCAGGGGTCAGGCACTGTGCCTCCACCATGACCTTTTCGATGGCGTCGATAACGCGTTTTCCAAGCTCGGGATATCCGAAGTGATCCAGCATCTGGCTTGCCGACCAGATCGCGGCCAGAGGATTGGCAAGGCCCTTGCCCGCAATGTCGGGCGCGCTGCCGTGCACCGGCTCGAACATCGAGGGGAACTCGCCCTCGGGGTTGAGGTTGGCGCCTGCGGCGAGGCCCATGCCGCCCGAAATGGCGGCGCCCAGGTCGGTGAGGATATCGCCGAAGAGGTTGGAGGTGACGACCACCTCGAAGCGCTTGGGATCTTTTACGAAGAACATCGAAGCGGCATCCACCAGCAGGTGGTGGGTGGGAACATCGGGATACTGGGCCGAGACCTCCTTAAAGATCTTGTCCCAGAATACCATCGAATAGTTGAGGGCGTTGCCCTTGCTGATGGAGGTGACGCTCTTGCCCTCCTTCTTGGCCAGCTCGAAGGCATAGCGGATAACGCGCTCGGTGCCCTTGCGCGAGAATACGCCGGTCTGAAGGGCCACCTCGGCGGGGGTGTCTTTAAACAGCCATTCGCCCGCGCCGGCATACTCGCCCTCGCTGTTTTCGCGGATCACGATCATGTCGATATCTCCGGGGTCTACGTCCTTGAGGGGGCAGGGCGCGCCGCGGAGGAGCTTTACGGGGCGGAGGTTGATATACTGGTCAAAGCCGTGGCGGATCTCAAGCAGGAGGCCCCACAGCGAAACATGGTCGGGCACTCCGGGATAGCCGACGGCGCCGAGATAGATGGCGTCGAACTTTGAGAGGATCTCGATGCCGTCTTCGGGCATCATGCGTCCGGTGTCGAGATAATAGCGGCAGCCCCAGGGGAAATGGGTGTATTCAAAGGCAAAGCCGCCCATTTCGGCAGCACGGTCGAGCACCTTGATGCCTTCAGCGAGGACTTCGGGGCCGATTCCGTCGCCGCCGATGACGGCTATTTTATATGTTTTCATATATATGACTCCTTTCAAACCGGGATATGTTTTTCTATATTTACATAATACCATTTTACGCTATAAGTTTACAGAGGTAATCGGGGATAAATTATTAAAATTTTTGTAAGAGGGTCCTCTCAGTCACTTCGTGACAGCGACGCGAAGCTAGTGCCTTTGGTACTCTCCCAGAGGGAGAGCCAAGGGTACTCTTACGTCAGACAAA
>JAFQVZ010000064.1 GCA_017407765.1 Clostridia bacterium
GGAGGTAATTCACATGGTTGTTACAAAAGATTCCATCATCGGCGAGATCCTTGCTGAGGATATGGGTGCTGCAGAAGCATTCTTTGAGTGCGGCATGTTCTGTGTTGGCTGCCCCAGCTCGGCTGTAGAGTCGATCGCAGAGGCTGCTGTTGTTCACGGCCTTAATGCTGATGAGCTGGTTGAACGTCTCAATGCTTACTTTGCAATGCACTAAGCAGCAGATAAACAAATGATTCAAATGGTGAGGCGGCCTATGGTCGTCTCATTGTTTTATACGGAGATATATTTATGATCAAACTTACACCCCGCCTCGAGCTGTGTGCCGAGATGTGTCCCGCCTGCAGCCGCGCCATTGATGTTGGCTGCGACCACGGATATCTCATCATCCGCATGGTGGAGGACGGAAAGGCAGAGCGTGGGCTGGCCTGCGACCTGAGAAAAGGCCCCCTTGAAAACGCAAAGAAGAATATTGCCCAGCATGGCCTTGACGACCGCATCGATACCATGCTCACCGACGGCCTCAACGGCATCGAAGGCGGCGAGGGCGATGTTATAACCATCTGCGGCATGGGCGGCGACCTTATCGCCGATATTATTTCCCGCGCCGAGTGGGTGAGAAGGGCATCGGTAATTGCTCAGCCTATGAGCAAGCAGGAGCGCCTTCGCGAGTTCTGCCTTAAAAACGGATATAACATCACCGAAGAGCGCCTTGTGTGGGAAGACCGCAGGCTTTATGTCCTTATGCGCATCGAATCGGGTGAATATAAGGGTGAAGACCACATGCTGTGGAGCGCAGCCATGGAAAAGGACGCTCTGTTCGGCGATTATCTTGAAATGATGGCCGGAAAATACCGCCATATCTATCGCGGCAGCGGCAATGCAGCCGACAGCCGTATGTTGGCCATGCTGGAGGAGAAGATAAGATGTCACTCGACAGTTTTGTAATTAAGGCACAGACCCTTGCCCTTGATGAAGAGCTTAAGGGCGCGAGGATAGACAAGATCTTTATGCCCCGCCCCACCGAGGTGGTGCTCAGCATCAGAGGCACTATGGGTTCGGGCAGGCTGATGATCTCCTGCGGCGGCACCAATGCCGGCGTTTATATGACGGCCCTCAGGCCCGAAAATCCTCCTCAGCCTCCCATGCTGTGTATGCTGCTGCGCAAGCACATGCAGGGCGGCAAGATCCTTTCGGTCACCCAGCCGGGCGGCGAGAGGATAATGATGATCTCTTTCACCTCCACCGACGAACTGGGAAGGGTGTCGGAGAAGAAGCTGGTGTGCGAGCTTATGGGCAAGCGCACCAACATACTGCTGCTGGATGAAGAGGGCATTATACTCGGCTGCGTAAGGAAGGTAGACTATGAAATGTCGCCCGACCGAGCCATTCTGCCCGGACTGGTCTATCGCCTTCCCGGCGGCAGCGGAAAGACCTCGATCTATGCCCTTGACAGGGATTCCATTGCTATGCTCCTTAAAGGTGTGCAGGAGGGCGACGATATAATGGACCGCTTTGAGGGGGTTTCGCCTCAGGTGGCCCGCGAGCTGGTCCATCGCGGCCTTGATGAAGGCGGCATGGCCGATGTGCTCTATGATCTTGCCCAGGGCGGCGGCAGGCCGTGGCTCGTAAAGCGCAAGGGGGCCGATTTCGATTTCTCGGCCCTTGATATCAGCTATCATCAGGACGGCGAGAGCATCCTTCAGGAGGATTTTTCCTCGCTGATGGACAGCTTCTATATGGCGAGGCGTGAGGAAGACCTTAAAAAGAACCTTTCGTCCTCCCTAAAAAAAACGCTGGAGAACCACCGTGCGCGCCTTGAACGCAAGCTGGGCAAACAGCGCCAGGAGCTGCTGACAGCGCAGAAGCGCGAGGATCTTAAGCAGCGCGCCGATCTTATCACCAGCAATATCTATGCCATCCGAAGCGGCGACTCGAAGGCAGTGGTCACCGACTACTTCACCGAGGGTATGCCCACAGTCGAGATACCTCTCGACCCCGAGCTTTCGCCCCAGCAGAATGCTCAGCTGCTCTATAAGCGCTATACCCGCTTAAAGAACGCCGAAGAAGCGCTGATGGTGCAGATCGAGCACGGCGAGAGCGAGCTGGAATATCTCGAGAGCCTGCTTTATCAGCTGGAGCAGGCGAGGGTAGAGAAGGAGATACGCGAGCTCAGCCTTGAGGCATCGCAGGCCGGCTATGTTAAAAAGGCGCAGAACGTTAAAAAGAACAAGCCCGAGAAGCAGGGGGCAATTGTTCCCAAAAAGTATGTCACGTCGGGCGGGTTCACGCTGCTGCGCGGCCGCAACAACCGCGAGAACGACCATCTCACCATGCGCATGGCCAAGGGCGGCGACCTTTGGTTCCATGCCCGCAACATTCCGGGCAGCCATGTTATTATGGTGCTTGAGGGGCGCGAACCCTCGGTGCCCGACATCGAGGAGGCGGCGGCTCTTGCGGCCTTCTGGTCGAAGGCGGGCAAGTCGCCCAGGGTACCTGTCGACTACACCCGTGCGAAGCACGTTAAGAAGCCTACCGGCGCCCGCCCCGGCATGGTGAACTATTTCGAGTTCAAGACTATTCTTATAGAGCCAAAGGATTTGAAAGAAGGAGAATAGGGCGCCTACGCCGCCGGTAGAATGGCGGCGCCGATTTCGAGGCGATTCATTCGCCCGAAATCTATAAAATGAACAGGGGGTCCCCACAAAATGCAGACATTTTGAGGGGAAC
>JAFQVZ010000065.1 GCA_017407765.1 Clostridia bacterium
CTTTATTCTCTTCGGCCACAGCATGGGATCATTGGTGGCATCCGACATCGCCGCACGCGAAGACGGCAGCTGTTATGACGGCTTTATCCTCTGCGGCTCGCCCTCGCCCAATAAGGCTGCCCCTGCAGGCCGCGCCCTTGCCGATGCCTTCTGCAAGATCGGCCTTTCGCGCAAGGCCAACAACGTCCTCAATGCCGTTGCCTTCTCCGATGTCAACAAGCTCTTTGCCAAGGACGATTCTCCCCATGCATGGCTGACATCGGACAAGTCGCACCGCGAAAACTATTCCCGCGACCCCCTCTGCGGCTTTGTCTTCACATCCCGCGGATTCTATGACCTCTTTGACGGCATCTGCCGCGTAAGAAGCGATATCTGGGCTCTGACCACCCTCTGCAAGCCCTTCCTGCTCATTTCGGGCGAGCTCGACCCCATCGGAAACTGCGGAAAGGGCGTTCGTTGGATCGAGGATCAGCTTAAGGAAGTGGGACGCGACGTAAAGTGCATCCTCTATCCCGGAAAGAGACATGAGATCCTCAACGAGACCGACAGCTATATGGTATATGACGATATTCTTAATTGGATAAAGGAGATCGAATAATATGGAAAAGAAATACATTCTTGCGATAGACCAGGGCACCACAAGCTCGCGTGCCATCCTCTTTGACCGCGAGGGCAAGGTGGCCTCGGTGGCTCAGCACGAGTTCACACAGATCTTCCCTCAAGACGGCTGGGTCGAGCATGACCCCATCGAGCTGCTCTTCAGCCAGACCATCTCCATTGCCGAATGCTGCCGTCAGATCGGCGCGACTGCTGCCGACATCGCCGCAGCCGGCATCACCAACCAGCGCGAGACCACCGTTCTCTGGGATAAGGAGACCGGCAAGCCTGTATATAACGCCATCGTATGGCAGTGCCGCCGCTCGGCCGACTTCTGCGAAGACCTTATCGCCCGCGGCCTTGCCGACACCGTCACCGAAAAGACCGGCCTTATCATTGATGCCTATTCCTCGGCAGGCAAGGTGAGATGGATCCTTGAGAATGTTCCCGAAGCACGCGAGCTGGCCGCTCAGGGCCGCCTGCTGTTCGGCACCATCGACACATGGCTCATCTGGAATCTGACCGGCGGCAAAAACCATGTCACTGACTATACAAACGCATCCCGCACAATGCTTTATAACATCAACGACCTGTGCTGGGACAAGGAGCTCTGCGACATCGTGGGCGTTCCCATGGATATCCTGCCCCAGGTCCTCCCCTCCTCGGCCGAGTTCGGCATCATCGCCCCCACCCGCGGCCTCGAAGACCTTGCAGGCGTTCCCATCCTCGGCAACGCCGGCGACCAGCATGCCGCCCTCTTCGGCCAGTGCTGCTTCGAGCCGGGTCAGGCCAAGAACACCTATGGCACGGGCTGCTTCCTGCTGATGAACACCGGAGAAAAGCGCGTACGTTCGCAGAACCGCATGATCTCCACCATCGCGTGGGGCCTTGACGGTAAAGTGGAATATGCCCTCGAGGGCAGCGTTTTCAATGCAGGCTCGGTCATCAAGTGGCTGCGCGACGACCTGAGGATCATCGAGACCTCGGCCCAGTGCAGCGACCTTGCCGCATCGGTAAGCGATGCCGGCGGACTCTATATCGTTCCCGCCTTCACCGGCCTTGGCGCACCCTACTGGGATATGTATGCCCGCGGCGCCATGTACGGCATGTCCCGCGCCACCGGCAGACCTCAGATCGCCCGCGCCGTCATCGAGGCTATAGCATATCAGGTCAAGGACCTTATCGTTGCCATGGAGAAGGACAGCGGCATCATGCTGGGCGAGCTCCGCGCCGACGGCGGCGCAAGCCAGAGCGACGTGCTTATGCAGTTCCAGAGCGACCTTCTGAATGTTCCCATCGACCGCCCCGAGAGCGTTGAATCGACTGCCCTTGGTGCAGCTCTCTTTGCAGGCCTCAGATGCGGCTTCTGGCAGAACATGGACGAAGTCAGAGCCCTTCGCAAGAGCCAGCGTGTCTTCACCCCCTCGATGGATGAAGACAGCCGCAATGCAAAATATAACGGCTGGCTCAAGGCGGTCGAATCCACCATCGCTCACGCCGACAGATAATTATGGAAAACTTCTTTTATATCATAGAGAATGTCCCCGATGGGATTGGCTTCAGGCATTTTGACTCGTTCCATATCACATGGCTGTGTGCAGCTCTCGTCTGCGTCGTCATCGGATGCTGGGTCTATTGCAGGCTCGGCAGCCGCGGACGCGACACCATGCGCAAAGCTTTGGCTGCGCTTATAATTCTCGACGAGGTTTTCAAGATGTGGCTGCTCTGGACCATCGGCACATATCCCGTTGATTATCTCCCTCTGCATCTCTGCAGCATCAATATATTCGTAATAGCCTATCACGCATGGAAACGCTCGGATTTCTGGGGGCAGTTCCTCTTTTATCTATGCGTCCCCGGCGCCATCGCGGCTCTGCTCTTCTGCACATGGACTCCCCTTCCCCCGCAGGCAGGCATGCTGCTCCACAGCTTTACGATACATATAATGCTTATCCTCTATCCCCTTATGATGGTGGCCGGAGGCGACCTTGTGCCCAATCTCAGGTCGCTGCCCAAAGTCACCCTCGCCCTTGTGGGCTTTGCCGTTCCGGCAACCTACTTCAATGTGAAGTACGGCACCAATTTTCTTTTCATCGGCCATGCCCAGAGCGGCACCCCCTTCATGCTCTTCGAGGAATACTGCGGAAGCTATCTTGTTGGCGTCCCCTTCCTGCTGGCGCTGATGTATTTCCTCGTTCACCTTGTGTGGCTGGGCATTAAAAAGTTCGTTCTTAAAAAAGATACGGCAGATATAGCATAAAAAATACCCGACCTGATTTTCACATCAGGCCGGGTGTTTTATTTTTTACTTCTCAAGGCCGAAGTGCCTTGCGATGGTCAGACACACCTCTTCTCTTGTATCTTTTCCGTCGCCGCTGCGAACAACGGTGAAAAAGCCGCTGTCTGCATATTCGTCATAGTGCTCACGGCTGTTTATAAGAGCAAGGCCGCACCTGTAATTCTCCATTACGGCTTCGCTATCTTCGCAGCTGTCGATAACACTCAGAATAAACTGCTTTTCAGGGTCGCTCCTGTCGAAAAAGCGCTCGACACTCATGGATTGAGGCGAGAGCATGACGGCAACATGGTCATAATCAGCTATTTCGCGAAGGATATCAAGGGGGATATTCGTGTCAACGATCACCTTTTTCCCGCCCGAAAGGGCAATGAGATGAGCCACCTCGAACTCGGCAGCCTCTTTGGCAACGCCGTATATCCAGCGCTCGTATTCCTCGGGCGAACGGATGACGAACTCCTTCCAGTCAGTAAGGCCATTGAGCCATGCAATGTTGGGCTGAGCCTCCTTTGATGCTATGATATCGGATACGGCGCTGTGATAGTTTTCGCCGCAGAAGACCATATCATATCGGTCGGCAAGCATTTTTACCGTTGTCGATTTTCCGGCATAGGCGGTGCCGGTGATGAAATATGCGTTTTTAAGATAATGTTTCAGAATATTGTTCTCTATTTTCATTTTACTTCCTCAAAATATATAAAAACCTGTTCAAACCGTTATAGCGGCATGCTCAGGCAGGAACAACACAAGTGCGCTGCACATTCAAAGCACCCCTTTCGCTTTACTCTGTTAGCATTATATCATACATCAGATATGCTGTAAAGAAAG
>JAFQVZ010000066.1 GCA_017407765.1 Clostridia bacterium
CCGGGCCGGAGGTCATGGATGCGGCAGGATAAGGGGAAGCGGAGATCGGTTCAGGTGCAGATGAACTATAATGCTGCATGAAAACAACATAGGATGATCTAAGATCAGTTTATATTATTGAAGATATTCCGGAATGGAGCGCAAGCCGTTTCCATCATCGTCATGCGTAAAAACGTTTTTCGCCTATCGTCATACCGATAAATCCATCTATCCACATTCGTTTCCCATAATCATAATATACGGGCTATATAGTCCAATTCTTTCATAAAGAAAATACCAGAGGTATTCGAGCAAAGAGCATATTTTTTATGCTCCGGTTTTGGATACCGAAGAGAAAATGGTCTAAGCGACCCTGGACTTCTGCCGTTTCCATGATTTTCGGCCCCAATAAACAGCCGAGCAGCAGGCTTTGGCCTGCTGCTCGCAAACGATCATATTAAGTTTGGGCTTTGCCGAGACCAGGATCTCGTCCATGGGTACATCGAGCAGAGCGCTCAGGGCATACAGGTTGTCGACAGTGGGCAGGCTGGTGCCGTGCTGCCACTTATAGATGGCGCGGGGCTCTTCGAAGCCGAAGTAGGCCTGCAGGTCGCGCACGGTGAGGCCGCGTTCCTTGCGAAGACGCACGATGTTTTCGCCCGTAGCGACAGGGTCGATAACGGGGAAGAGTGTTTTGCGCATTGTAAATCGCCTCCAATACAGAATATTTTATGAGGATATTATAAAATACACCCGTAAGGTATAAAAGGCAAGAAAAAAGTCGTATTTGTAATGAGAATGTCACATAGGAGATGATTTAATGACACAAACAGTACCTCTGAAGAAACGCAGCAAGCGAGCACAGAAAGAATATCATTCAAGGCAGCGCGCCTCGTGGATGGGGGTCAACCCGGTGACACGAGTCGTGCCGAGCGGAAAGAATTACGACCGCAGAAAGATAAAACAGGATACTCGTGATGCAAAGAACAGCCTGATATAAATACCTCTGGGATCAATTGATCACAGGGGTGTTTTGCATATTTGAAAAGTATATTTTAAATCAACTTTTGAAGAAAATTGTTTCTTCATATTGCATTTTTGTGTCCCAGAGGCTATAATCAAGGCAATTATCTGATTAAACATGAAAGGCAGAGAAACTCTTATGAAAACAGCTATCAAGTGCGGTAAGCTCTTTAATTCCAACGACGGAACGGTTCAGGAGAATATGCTTGTTCTCATCGACGGAAAGAAGATCACCGATGTTATACCCTGTCCCGAACAGCTGCCTCAGGATCACGAGATCATCGACCTGTCCGACAGCTTTGTAATGCCCGGCCTTATCGATGCCCACGTTCATCTGGGCAGCACCGGCCACAACGATCCCTACAGCGCCTCTCAGGCTCTGCTGGGAGATGCCGTTGTTCAGGCTCTTGAAAATGCAAGAATAAACCTTATGGCCGGCTTCACCACGGTCCGCGACTGCGGCAGCAAAGGCTTTACCAACGTATCGGTAAGAAATGCGATCGCTCAGGGCAAGTTCCCCGGATCCCGTATTTTTGCCAGCGGCGGCGGTATCAGCTCGACAGGCGGCCATGCCGACGACCATTTCAGCCCCTATCTTAAGAATACACTGGGCATCGGCCCCTGCGATGGCCCCTATGAGGCGCGCAGAGCCGCAAGATATAACCTCAAGTACGGTGCCGACTTTATCAAGGTCATGGCGACCGGCGGCGTTATGTCGCTGGGAACAACTGTAGGCTCACAGCAGTTGACGCAGGATGAAATGAATGCCATCTGCGAGATCGCAAGAATGTATGGCGTACACACCGCTGCTCATGCTCATGGCACCGAGGGCATCAAGGCTGCAGCACGCGCCGGCATCACATCCATCGAGCACGGCATGATGCTGGACGACGAGGCCATCGAGCTCTTCCTTGAGCACGGAACATACCATACTCCCACCATCATTGCCGCCGAGCGTATCATCGTCTGCGGTGAGAAAATGGGACTTCAGACATGGATGATCGATAAGGCAAAGCAGGTATACGAGCATCACGAGTGGGGCGTACGCGAGGGTATGCGCCTTGGTGTAAAGCATACCTTCGGCACCGATGCCGGCACACCCTCCAACTTCCACGGCAAGCAGGCCTATGAGTTCGAGCTGATGACAAAGTTCGGCTTCACACCTGCCCAGACCCTTATCGCCGCAACAAAGACCAATGCCGAGCTGCTTTCTTCCTACGATAAGTTCGGTTCGGTAGAGGCCGGCAAGCTGGCCGATATCGTTGCTTTCAAGAAGGATCCCCTCGAGGATATCACCGTCATGAAGGAATGCGCTTTCGTTATGAAGGAAGGCGTAGTCTACAAGCAGTAAAAGAATAACCATATCATATCCCCGGCAGAACGCTCTGCCGGGGATATTTTCATGTTTGAAATCGCGTTATCTATAACTGGATAAAAATATATAGATATAGCTTATAATTATTATTGTTTAGAATAAAAATTCATATTTTTCAAAAAATGTAAAATATTAGGATTATAGTATTAAAATTAATAAATAGTCTGCGATAATTTTGTTTTTTCTATATAAATGAATTCTATATCGACATTAATTGCGCACGATGATATAATTCATTCAGCCTTTTCTGAGCTATTATTCGGAAAAAGAATAAAACATCAACAATTTAGTATGAATTTTTATTCATTCTGAAGCTTGGAGCAGAAGGACAAAAAATATGAAAGAAGGATCCCAACGTGAGAAACACAATGACACGTCTGCTGGCTCTGCTGCTTGCCATGATGATGGCATTTGCTCTGACAGCTTGCGGCGGCTCTGACGAAGAAGAGAAGCATGCTGACAACGGCAGTGAGCAGACAAATGACAATTCTTCCGGGGAAAAGGAAGAAGACAAGCCTGCTGAACCCACCTATAAGGCTGAGGTAAACATCGCTATCAATGCAAATCCCCCCACACTCGACGTACACTTCGCTAACTCCAACATCATCGGCGGCATCGGCTATCATACAAACGAGCCTCTGTTCGCTCTTGACGGAAACTATGAAGTCCAGCCCGTTCTGGCTGAAGGCTATGAAGTTTCCGAAGACGGCATGGTATACACCATCAAGATCCGTCAGGGCGTCAAGTTCCACAACGGTCAGGAACTGAAGGCTGACGACGTTGTTGCTTCGATGACACGTTGGCTGCAGCTCTCCGGCAAGGCTAAGGCTCTGCTTGACGGCACAGTCTTCGCTAAGGTCGACGACTATACCATCACAATGACACTGCCTCAGGCTTATGCCGATGCAATGACAGTTGTTGCAGGCTCTATTCAGTGGGCTGCTATCTATCCCAAGTCCTCCATCGACTCTGCTGCCGATGCCGGCATCACCGAGTTCATCGGCACAGGCCCCTATAAGCTGGAAGAGTGGAAGCAGGACCAGTATATCCTTCTGACAAAGTATGATGGTTATGCTCAGCCCGAGGGCGAGGGCTCCGGCTTTGCAGGCAAGAAGGAAGCTGCTGCCGAGAAGATCTACTACCGTGTAGTAACAGACGAGACAACACGTATCGCCGGTGTTCAGACGGGAGAGTATGATGTTTCCGAAGGTATCTCCCTCGAGCAGTACGAGACACTGGCTGCCGACAAGAACGTTGCTCTGTCGGTCAAGACAGCCGGTACTCTGAACATGTTCTTCAACACATCCAACCGCATCCTTAAGAACCCCACGATCCGTCAGGCTGTTCTGGCTGCCATCAACTGCGACGATGTCATGCTGGCTGCTTACGGCGACCCCAACCTCTATA
>JAFQVZ010000067.1 GCA_017407765.1 Clostridia bacterium
ATAACTATGCGTAGCATAATATAACTGCGAAGCAATACAACTCGCCGTAAGGCGAATATAACTGAGGCGCACTTCCTTATGGAGTGCGCCTCTATCGTCGGCCTTTTGCTATTCTCATATCACTTTTTACGATCCTTGCGATCATGGCCGCGACCTCGGCCCTGATGATGTTGTCATCGGGCAGAAAGCTGCCGTCCTCCTCGCTGCCGGTGAGGACTCCGCTGTTATAAAGCGCCAGTATCGCCTCGAAGCTGCCGCTGCTTTCGGGCACATCGGGGATAGAGTCAAAATCGTTGATCCTGCCCATTTTGTCAAGGTCCACCGAGCGGCTCAGGATCACCGCCATCTCTTCTCGGGTGACAGGACGCTCGTAGTCTGCGAACCGACCCTTTTCGATGATGCCGCGCTCGATGGCATAGCCCACATAGACGTCATACCACGGGCTGCCCTGAACGAACTCGCCCGTGCCGCCATGATAGATGCTGTGGAGCCTTGCGGCGATGGTTATGGCCTCGCACACCAGCATATTGCCGTGGGGATAGAAGGTGCCGTCCTCGTTGCCCTTCATCATGCCGTATTCATAGGCCGCCTGTGCATAGCTCTCGTACCACTGTCCGCC
Organism: Clostridia bacterium; assembly: GCA_017407765.1. Lineage (GTDB taxonomy): Bacteria > Bacillota > Clostridia > Oscillospirales > Butyricicoccaceae > RGIG1902. Next base: position 620 of record JAFQVZ010000067.1, read on the forward strand.
GATATCGACGAACCGGCCCTTTTTATACTCGTTAATGGCCCTGAAATTGTCGAAGCTGCCGTTTTGATAAAGTTCGAGGTCGTCTTCTCCGATCAGCAGACCGCGCAGGCCGGGCCACGAGTATCCCCAAAGCTCGCCCTTCTCAAGGAAGGCGCTGATATCGTCGTCGCTGAGAACCAGCACATAGCTGCTGCCCAGGCTGAACCAATAAAGCTTCTGCCAAACGGCTGACGGGATGCTAGATATATTGGCATAGCCCAGGTCGTCCATCGAATAATAGAAGTTCATCCTGCCGCTGTAAAGGCCGCTCTCGCCGAAGGTGACTCTGCCGCCCTTCTCGTCGGTAACGGCCAGCGAATCGCTGACTGCCATAGTCTCAAAGCCGCTTCCCTGCCTGTAGGCATAGCGGCTCGTGGCGCGCTGGGCGTCGTAGATAAAGCCGGTGAACCTGCTCAGGCTGATGTCCACTGTGCCGCCGCTTTTAATGACCGACACCGAGGCCGGTGTCTCTTCGCCGTCGACAGTGAGGGTGGTCTTAAGCTGGCCTATGTAGCTGCTGATGGTCATCTTCGCGCCGTATCTCGCGCCCGAGGTGTTGAGGGTGCCCACCACCGTCTTATTATAGGTGCCCGTGCCGAGGCCTGCCGCCATCGCCATCGGGATCATCCCTGCCGCCATGCACAGGGCAAGAATAAAGGAAATAAACCTTTTCATCGCATCTCCTTTCGATATCAGTCTTCAATGCCTTCGATCTCTCTGTATGTGCCGATCCTGTATTCGGCCCATTCGCGGCTGTCCTGCTCCACTCTCTGCGAGTAGTATTCATAAAAATCTTCCTCTTCGCCGCTTTCCACATCCTTATAATCTCTGAAGCTGTTTCTGAACTCTCTCGCCTGATTGAAGATATAGTTGTTGCTCATGGTGCTGTTCTCGCCCTCGACCGTCTCCAGCAGCTGCACAGTTTCGTGCTGCCAGTAGTGCCTGATCTCGTGTATCAGCGTGTCGAGCACCGCAGCCGGCGTGCTCTCCTCTATATGGCCGCGATCCATGAGGATGCAGAGGGGGTAGTTTCTGAACTGGCCGAGGGTCGTGCCCGCAAGGTCGTCTGCCTGTATCTCGATGGCGGGAATGCCCAGCGTGGCCACCGTCTCCCACTCGGCCACATATCTTATGGCCTCCAGCCTCTCATCCACATCCATGCCGCTCCAGCTGCCGCCCGGGGCAAACATCTCGTCTATCTTCTGCTGATATTCCTCGAAGGGGGGCAGGTTTTCATACATCTCGCTGTATCTTCGGTCGCTGAGCCACTCGCCCACATTGGTCGACACCGCCATCAGCACAAGGCCGACAATGCAGATGTTGAGGGCGGCATTAAGGACCCACAGAACCTTATCAGCAAGGCCCGACTTCACTCTGCATTCGAGCTTTTCTCTCAGCTTCTGCCCCGAGCCTCTGACATAGCCCAGCTGCCCCTCCCTCTCTGTAAGGGTAAAGCTCTTTTCTCTGCCGAACACAAAGAGGTCTTCTTCATTTATAAGTATCTCGTCGGCAATATCTAAAATATCCTCATTTTCGACAGTCGGATCGATCCTGCAGGCGCCAGTCAGCCTTTTTCTGACCATGGCGATGCGGATGGCCCCGTCGTCTGTGTCGCGGAACACCACATATCGCCCGCCGTCCCTGTCGGTTATGAAAAACATCCCGCTGCTGCGGTAGATATTGCCAAAAACATCCTCCATCACGCAGTCGCGAAGCTTCTTCCTGCCTCTCACAGGCATCCCTCTCTTTCACTTCCTGTTGTTATTTTACCATTTTCTCCCCCTGCGGGGCAAGAGTCATGCCGCACTTCCGCCCGCAGCCAGCATAATGAAATACCCCAGCACCATCGCAAAGGTGCCGCGGCTCCCGCCGAGGTTCTGCCTCGGGATCATCTCGCTGCCGATGATATAAAGCATCGTCCCTGCGGCAAAGGCAAGGCTCATGGGCATGATGGCCGATGAAAAGGCCGCGGCATAATAGCCTATGAGGGTGCCGATGATCTCCGCAAGGCCCGTGGCCGCCGCCATGAGCATGGTGCGCCTGACCCCCGCTCCGGCATTGAGCATGGGCGAAATGACCAGCATTCCCTCGGGAATATTGTGCAGGATGATCCCCGATGCCACCGCCATTGCCCCCATCAGGTCGCCGCTTCCGAAGGCGATGCCTGCCGCCATGCCCTCGGGCAGGTTATGAAGGCCAACAGCCAGCGCCATCAGCAGGATGCCGCCCTGCCCGCCGGGGTCGATGCCCATAAGCCTGCCCAGCTGCGGCACACAGCGGTCCATAGCCTTTATGAAGGCGGCGCCCAGCATCATCCCGGCTCCGACGGTAAATATGCTGCCTGCGCTCTCTGCTGCCGGGCCGATAAGCCCTCCGCAGGCCGCCAGCATTATCCCCGACGCCAGCCCCATCATTATGCTCTCGAACCTTCGCGCCGCACCCCTGAGCATGATCCCCAGTATGCCGCCGAGGATGGTGGCTCCGCCAATGCCCAGCGCCGCAACTAAGACTCTCTCGATCATCCCTGTCTCCTCCCGTCAAAACTTTATTTCTCACCAAGAGGATATGCGCATACGCGCGCCAATGTTACGATTTCGTTTATTATTCCGCAGGTGTTGGCATTTGGCTCTTTTGCTGATATAATATCAGGTTAGAGATAAATCAACAAAACAGAGGTGTTTTTCTGATGTCTGACAATAAATCGCCGACGCCCGAAGAGGTCCGCGCCCGGCAGCTTCTTGAAGAAAAGGATGCCGAATCGCGCACAAGGATCTATGAAGGCCCCTTCGGCAGGGCGCTTACCGCCCTTCTGGTGCTGTGGGCAGCCTTTCAGATATATTTCTCGGTGTTCGGGGCCATGAGCGCCATAAACCTCAGGGCCAGCCACACCCTCTTCCTGCTGGCCTTCACCTTCATCTTCTATCCCACCTGTAAGAAGGAAAAGCGCAGGCGCAGCCTTCCTCCCATCCACGACATCATCCTGATCGCCGCATCTATAGGCGTGTTCGGCTATCTGATGCTGAATTATCCGAGG
>JAFQVZ010000068.1 GCA_017407765.1 Clostridia bacterium
ACCGGTGTGTTATTGAATATCAGCTCGCGGGGATTCACCAGCTCGGCATATCCTACCATCTCGAAATCATCCGAAAGCTTTGATGCAGGCACAGCTTTGGCTTCTGTAACAGCAATCTCTCGCGTCACCGGCTTTTCCTGAACTATCTTCTCGGCAGGATCAAGCTCTTTCTTCAGCTCGGCATGTGCCTTTGCTATCTCGCTCCTGCCGGCAGCAGCTATAGGCGATGTCTTTTCCTGCTGAATGGGCTGCCTTTGTCTTTCTCTTCGCTTAGGCTCACTGCTTTCCTCCGACCAGCTGTCTATCTCGCCCAGAGCGGCCTTTGCCGCCCTGGCGAGGATAATGACAAGAAGCATCGTGTTAAGGCAGGTGAGCTGCCTGGCCAGTCGGCCCTCGATACTGATAAAGTATGTCAGGCCGGCTGCAGCCGCGATCACAAGGAGAAGGCAGACTATGAGTTTGAGGATACTTCTTCTTTTCATGGCTGCCTCTCCTCTCAGTTGGCCTTGCCGGCACACTGTGCCCTGGCCATTTCACGATTAGCGATCTCGAAAGCTACGAGATAATGCAGCAGGCGCTCGCTCATCTTGCCGTTGCCCGAGATACCGCTGAATCTCTCGGCTGTGTTTTCGACGATAGCATCGAAGTTGTCAAAGCCGCCGGGTTCGTATGTAAGAGTGTCATATACCGATGTGAAGCCACAGTAATCATCGTATTCGCTGTCGATCATACCGTCGGCAATAAGGCCTTCAACGAATGCGTTATAGCTCTTTCGTGTGACCTTTCCTACCACCGCCTGATCGGCCAGATCCCTTACCTCGCTCATCTTGGGCTTCTCTCTCGAGCTGCAGCGGCCGAGAGCATTTCTGATGTCTTCAGCCAGCTCTTCATCGTCATCGGAACGCTCGAGAGCCTCGTTGAGGAGGTTTTCAAGGTAGCTCTTATCGGCCGAGATCTCGCCTGCCGACACGCCGCGGATGCCGTCGTCAAAGGCATTGATCATGCCTACCGCGACCTCCTGCTTGTCCTTGGAGGCTGCAAACATGATCTCGATGCTGATGCCGGTTTCCTTAAATACCTGGCTGATAATGCGCTGCTTGAAGCATTCGGAATCGGCCTTAAACAGCTTTTCGGCAAACAGAGAACCTGCACCTGTGAAGGCCACGACGATATTGTCAAGGCCGCTGTCCTTGATTGCAAGGCAGATCATATCAACAATGGGAAGCATCCACAGCTTGTGGAAGTTCTTGATAAAGGAGCCTACGCCGCTGAGCTTCCAGTTATCCTTGCGGTACATCTGCTCAAGAAGCTTGCGGTTTTCGGTTGCGTATACCGCTTCGTTGACCTGCATGCCACCCTTGCCGGTGATATCCTTCATGTTGGCGATCAGGCTCTCGGCCAGCTTGCCCTCCATCTCTTCCACACCAAAGATGCTGCGAACATGCTTCTTTCTGTCTTCACCTCTGAGCAGCATAAGGCCTGCAGACAGCTGAGAGATGATGGAGGCATAGGAATAAGAGCTGGAGAAGATCTCCTTGCCCTTATAGTAAAGGCTGATATCGGTTGTATAGCCGCCGATATCGATCGTGAGCAGAGGCGATTTGCGCGCAACTACGATCTCGCCGTTTCCGTGCTTGCGGACATAAGTGGCCGATGCTGTCGATTCTGCATAGGCCTCGACATCGATAGTGACATCGGAGCCGATAAACTCTTCAAGCATATCCTTGGCTTCGATGACGGCAAGGCCGTTTCTTACGCCCTTGGGATAAGCAAAGAGGATCTTGATATCCTTCTGGCCGTTGGACAGCATATGAAGCACAGCAAGCTCGATAAATGTTGCAACAGCGGTAACGTATGCATCTCTGCGGTCGTTCTTGCCTCCCGAATACTCGGCATCCTTCATATTCATGATGACCGAGCTGGAACGTCTGAGCTCAAAACGGCCCGTTTCACTTCTGATCTCCATCATCTTGGCCAGCTGCTCATCATTGAAGGAGAGCAGACGCATGAAGGCTCCGGGGAAGCGCAGGTCGCTCTCGCTGTCCTTATCGGCAACGAAGAACTTTTCCACAGCTGTAGGATGGATGGCGCCCTCGACGTCGGGAAGTGTGATGGTTCCCGTGATAAGCTTGAAGACATCTGCGCTCATGGGTGTGATGGGCTGTGCGATCTCTTCAGCCTTGATCTCAAGGGGTGCATAGCCATGATTGTGGTCAAGTCTTGTGTGGCAGACGATGGATGTGGCGCCGCCGTCGAAGGAGATGATGCCCTGGCCGTCCACCTTGGTGCCGGTGTGGCCAAGCACGGCAGGATTTGTGAGCAGGTTTGCTATCTCGCCACCCTTTGCGCTGACCAGAGTCAGATATTCTGTGGTGATGCCGGTCTTATAGAGGTGCCATGCGGCATTCTCCGAGCTGATCTCATACTTACGCACCTTGTCGCTGCCGTTGGGGAGATATCTGTCGATCTTGGCACGCTTGATGCCGTCGATCATTGTCACGTTCTGCTCGGAAACGCTGCCCATTCCTGTGCGGATAAGAAGGCGGCCCTTCCAGTCTTTGTTGCTGACGCCGTACATATGGTTCATCTGGATAACATTGTCGAGGCCGGTGATATCGACCATATCGCCCGCTCCATATCTGGCTCTGCGTGTGACCGTCTCGCTGCCCACCTGGATCTTTGCAGTTACCTCGATATACTCGAACTGCTTGTCCTCGCCGATTCTGGGCAGATATTCGATATCGGCAACATTGAAGTCAGAGTCGAGAATGGCGCGGTTCAGAGGAGGAACGATGGCAAGACGTGTCTTTGTGCCCCCAATATCGGTATAATCGATGACAACGCCCTTATAAGGAGCGATATCTCCCTGAATAACTGCCAGCTTGTCATTGAACACACGGGGCAGATCACCCTGCTCGGTGTAACCGGGAACGGTCATGCGGCTCAGCTTGTCGTTTCCGATATATTCAACCACGTCTTCGCTCTCTCTGACCTTTACATAGCTTCTGATCAGGGCCTCATCGATGCTGTCGGCCAGCTCGGCATACTGATTGAGGAAGGATGCGATGCCGGGGTTGGACTTGATGGGATACATGCTCTTAATCATGCTGTAGAGCCTGACCTTCTGGTCGTCGGTCAGATAGGGCATGGGGTTCTCCCAGCGGATGCCCGTTTCGGTGGGTCTCAGCCAGGGAACATTGATCTCGCGTGCCAGCGCGCCTGTGATGCCGGCTACGGGAACGAGGAAGACCTGGTCATAGTAAACAGCCAGCAGATGTTCTTCGTCATCTCTGCCCTTATATACCAGCACGCAGTAGGCATCGTTATTGCCCACATCGTTCTTGATAACGCGTGTGTAGAGCTCGGTGAAGGCATCAACGCCAAACTGGTTGAGCTGGAGGTATGTCTCCTCGCTTCTGGCGATTCTGATGGCGTGGATACCCAGCATGGGGATGATATTATCGGCACTGCCGCCGCTGCGAAGGCTGTTTTTCAGCATATTGTAGCGGCTGTTGTAGCTGGGGTTGAGGGCCGCCTTGTCCTCTTCGGAGACATGGGCAATGCCCTCGCTCTTCTTGCAGAGCTCTGTGACGCTGTAGGCGGGCACTTCCACCCAGCCGCCTGATGTAAGGCCGGCAGCGAAGGCTTCGTTATCCTCACGGCTGAGGCCTCTGAAATAAATCTTTCTGGACATATTCTTGTCTCCTTTCCTTAGATGGATGCCTGGTGATAGAGCTCCAGCAGGAAGTCTACTGCTGTTTCGCCCTTTTCCATGTTGTCGGCGGCATCGTCAAATGCCGAACCTACTGTAATATCGGTGGTCACTGTATAAGAAGTGCCGCCGTTTGCAGAATACTGTGTGATACTGTCGAGGTCATAGAAGTTCACTTCGTCCTCAAGGGTGCCGCAGAGGATACGCTTGATCTGTGCGGGGTTAAAGAGGACGGTCTGATTATCCACAAGCGTGGGATAACCGTTGTCGACCTTGTCTGCCGACCAGTCGGTTCCTGTCGCGCCCACATCGAGGGCAAATCTGAGTGCTGTCTCGGCGAGAGAGATCATGGCTCTGAAGGGCTCGAGCAAAGTCTCGATCCTGGAGGCCTCGGCCTTCTTGCCAAGCAGGGCCACGATGTGAGGAGCTACCTTGACCTCATCATAGGAAGCATAGGTAAGAGGCTTGAGCCTGAGGCAGACAACGGCACAGAATCTGATGTAATTTACCATCATCCTCTCGAACTCCTTATCGTGGATATCGCTCCACTTAAAGCGGGGGTCGTTTTCGTCGTTGTCGACTACGATAAGCTTGTGGCGGCCCTTCTCGCTGCCGCTCTCAAAAGCTGTACGGGCCGAATCGGCCTTTGCACTCAGCAGAAGCATGTCGCCCAAAGAATAATGACGATACTGCTTGCCGCCTCTTGCAAACTTCTCATAGGCTACCACGGGAGCAGCAGTGGCAATATGATATGTCACATCCACCATCTTGCGTGCCTCGTTCTGGTTGAAGTAGAAACGTCTGACTTCGTCGTGTGTATTGTCAAGGACAAAGGCCTCGTCCTCGCTGTCTTCTGCGGGGTGGATGGTATAGCCTTCAATAACAAACTCGTGGATCTTGAGGTTATCAATAAGGTTGGGGTTTACTTCATTGCATCTGCGGTAGATCTCCTGAGGCAGAAGATTGTGTACCGCAACACCCATAGCGCCTGTGCAGGAGCCCGAAAGCTGGATGAGGATCTTCTTGTTGTTTCGATAGTCGTTTACGATGGATTCGAACAGCTTTGCC